>NZ_JBHJUW010000106.1:0-29904 GCF_042268205.1 Streptomyces sp. NPDC056160 | reverse complement strand
GCGCCCTTCCTCGTCGTAACCCCCGGCGGGGAGATCAGGCGTACGAGGTGATGTCCTCGACCACGGCGAAGCCCAGCCCGTACGCGCTCATCCCCCGTCCGTACGCCCCCACGTGCACCCCTTGCGGAGTCGATCCGGCGAGCACCCAGCCGAACTCGGACTCGCGGTAGTGGAAGGGGGTCGGCTCGCCGTCCACGGGCAGCGAGAGCGACGTCCAGTCCGGACCGGACAGGTCGTCGGCCAGCACCCACGCCGTCTCGGTCTGCTGCTCCAGCCAGTCGTCGCGCAGGGCGTGGTCCATCTGCATGGGCCAGGTGACGGACAGCAGGCCGACCCCGGCCAGCCAGGCCGCCGAGGAGACGGAGGTGGCCTCCAGGCGGCCGGTGCCGTCGGCGAGCTGCCGTACCGGGTTGGCGGCGACGGTGACGACGACCGCGAACTTCTCCCTGGGATCGTCCGGGGAACCGGACACGAACTCGTTGCGCACCGAGGGCTCGTCGCCGTGCCCGAGGGAACCGTGCTCCACGCAGCCGTCGGCGGAGGTGCCGACCTGCATCAGCCGGCGCGGCCCCGTGAAGGCCTCGTCGAGGCCGTACCACGGGAAGGGCGCCAGCAGGTAGCCGTCGACCGTGCGCCGGGCGGAGGGGAGCGGTTGTCCGCCCTCCTCGGCCGGTGCCTGCGCGACCGCCCTACTTGTCGTCTCCATGTACCCGGACGCCTCCTCGCTCTCGTCGGACCGGCGCGGCCCGCCCCCCATCGGGCGTACTCGTCCGGTCCGCACAACAACTCGGCAGCATATCGACCCCGCCCGGGGCGGCAGGGAACGCGCCCGGGGCGTGGCTCTCCGGAGCGTCGGGTTCAGGCCGTGTGGCTCAGGTGGCGTCCGCGTCGAAGGGCGGGCGGTCGTCCCGGTCCGGGCCCTCGGGCTTCTTGGTCATGTCGACGCGGCCGCCGGCCGGACCCGCCGGGGCGCCCGCGGCCGGGACCGGGGACATCGCGGAAGCGGACGAGGAGGACGAGGCGGCGGAGGAGTCGGCGTCGCGGCCGGTGACCGCGTCCGTGACCTCGGCCATCTCCTTCTTCAGGTCGAAGCCGTTGCGGATCTCCTTCAGCCCCAGGTCCTCGTTGTCCAGCTGCTTGCGGATGAACGTCTTGGGGTTGAGATCCTCGAACTCGAAGTCCTTGAACTCCGGACCCAGCTCCTTGCGGATGTCCTGCTTGGCGCTGTCCGAGAACTCGCGGATCTTCCGGATCGTGCGCGTCACGTCCTGGATGAGCTTGGGGAGCTTGTCCGGACCGAACACGAGCATGGCCAGGACGATGAGCGTCGCCAGCTCGGGCAGTCCTATGTCGTTGAACACCTGAAGCTCCTTGCGATGTCCGTGGTCCTCGGCCCTCGGGTGGTCCGGTCTGTGCGGGTCTATCCGTGGTCCGGGCCGGATCCACGGTACCCGTCCCAGGTGTCGGACCGGTACCGTCCCGCGGTGTCGGGCTCCGTGTACACGACCAGTTTTCCGGCTTGTCCGCGTTGCGGAAGGTCCGCGTCGTCCTGGGCGGGGCACGTGTCGCCGACGGGGCCCGGCCGCAGGGGCCCCGTGTCAGCCGCCGTCCGAGGAGCCGAGGACGAGGGTGACCCGCCGCTTCCTCCCGTCGCGTTCGACGGTCAGGTCCAGGTGGTCGCCGGGGCGGTGGGCGCGCGTCCTGACGATCAGTTCCTCACCCGAGTGGACGCGCACGCCGTCCACCGCGGTGATCACGTCACCGGCCCTGAGGCCGGCCTCGGCGCCCGGGCCGCCCGGCGTGACCGGGGATCCGCCGTCCTTCGCCCGCGCGCCGACCTTGGCGCCGTCGCCCTGGTAGGCCATGTCGAGGGTCA
This sequence comes from Streptomyces sp. NPDC056160, assembly GCF_042268205.1. Taxonomy (NCBI): domain Bacteria; kingdom Bacillati; phylum Actinomycetota; class Actinomycetes; order Kitasatosporales; family Streptomycetaceae; genus Streptomyces; species Streptomyces sp. NPDC056160. Next base: position 28,028 of record NZ_JBHJUW010000106.1, on the reverse strand, counting down.
CGCCGATCACCGGGTGGCTGGCCCGGCCCGTGTTGATCAGTTCCTCGGCCACCCGCTTGGCCTGGTTGACCGGGATGGCGAAGCCGAGCCCGATGGAGCCCGCCTGTCCCCCCTCCACGTCCGATCCGGTGTCGGCGGAGCGGATGGCCGAGTTGATCCCCACGACCCGGCCGCGGGAGTCGAGGAGGGGGCCGCCGGAGTTGCCGGGGTTGATCGGCGCGTCCGTCTGCAGCGCGTCGACGTAGGACAGGTCGCTGCCGTCGCCCTTCTCGCCACCGGCGGTGATGGGGCGCTCCTTGGCGCTGATGATGCCCGAGGTGACGGTGTTGGCCAGGTCGAACGGGGCGCCGATGGCGACGACCGGGTCGCCCACCCGCACGTTGTCGGAGTTGCCGAGCGGCATCGGCGTCAGCCCGCGCACGCCGCGGACCTGCACGACGGCGAGGTCGTACCCGGTGTCGCGGCCGACGATCCTGCCGCGGGCGGTCTGCCCGCCGCTGAAGGTCACCGATATGTCGCCACCGGAGGCGGCGGGCCCGACGACGTGGTTGTTGGTGAGGATGTGTCCGACGCGGTCGAGCACGAAGCCCGTGCCGGTGCCCTGCTCGCCGGAACCGGACACGTGCAGGGTGACGACGCCGGGCAGGGCGCGCGCGGCGATCCCGGCCACGCTGTCCGGTGCCCGCCCGGCGGGCTCCTTGCCCGCCTGCGGCAGTTCCACGGTGCCGATGCCGCCGTTGCGTTCGAGGTAGGCCCCTACGATCCCGCCGATCACGCCCGCCGCGAGCGCCAGCAGCGCGGCCCCGCCGACGAGGGACCGCCGGAGGCGCCCGCGCCGCTGCTCCGCGCTCGCCGCACCGGTCCCGCTGTGCTGGAACGGCCCGTGCCCCGGCCGCGCCGTCCAGGGGTCGTAGCGCTGCCACGGGCCGGCCGGGCCGGCCGGGCCGTGCGGCGCCGGGACGGGGTCCGGGGCGCCCTGGGCAAAGGCATGGGAAGAGACGTGCGGAGGGACCTGGGGGGCCGGGAGGTGGGCGGAGGCGGCCGCAGGGGCGGGGGATCCTGCCGCCGGGGCCGGTACCGGCGCGGACGGGGGCCGCGGGGCGGCTTCCGGGGCCGCGGTGGGCGTGGGCGCCGCAGCGGGCGCTCCCGCGGCGGGACCCTGCGCCGGAACGGCCCCCGAGAAGGGCGCCGACGTGGCCGCGGGCGGCGGTGTCGGGGTCGTCGGGTGCTGGACCGGTGGGGCGGGCGCCCAGGGGCCCGGTTCGCCGTAGGGCGGGGTGCTGTAGGGGTCGGGGTCGTGCAGGGGCCCGGGGCGCTCGGCGGCGGGCGCGACCGGCTCCTGGCAGGCGGGCGCGGGGGTGGCGCCCGAGAGTTGCCCGGCGGGGCGCTGGAGTTCGTAGTCCCCGTGGTTCGCGTCGTTCCCGTGCCCGTCGTCAGGGGCGAGCGCGGGCCCCGTCGTGCCGGGAGCGGCGTGTGCGGTCGCGGGCGGGTCCTGCGGGGCCGTGGGGGCCGCCATGGGCTCCGCTTCCCCCGGCGGGGTGGGCCGGGGGCGGCTCCACCACCTCGGGCGGGTGGACTTCGGGGGCTTCCCCTCGTTCATGCTCTCCCCACAGGTGCCCGCGGCACGGCTCGTCGGCGGTGGCCGTGCTTCGTCGACCGCGCGCCCGGACGGGTGTCATGGGCGCGACCACCTGGATTCAACCAGGTTCACGGGCCGCCGCGCAGGAGCCTGCCGCCGGTCAGGGCGCCAGGTGCGCGGTGGCGGGAGAAGGCGGACTGGGCGTCGGGCCCGGCGCCGGTGCCGCGAGCAGACCGGGCGCCGTGAGCTGCGGGTCGGCGGACCACGCCGTCAGGGAGATCGGCGGCCGGGTGCCGAGCGGACGTATCAGCGGGGACAGCATCGCGGCCCCGGCGGACACGGGAGCCGTCAGCATGTGCGCCACGTCCGTCACCGGTACGGCGGCTTCCGGTGGGGGCACGCCGGGCAGCAGGGGCGCGGACAGCGACGTCGCCGCCGCCGGTCCCGCGCCGGTCGACCGCTGGATTGGCAGGGGCGCGCTCGGCGCTTGGCGGCGCCGTGAGGCCTCGGGCCCCACCGCCGCCGCGCCGGCCGGACGCGCCGGGGTCACGTTGCTGCCCGTACCGGAGCCGCCGCGCGCCTCCGCGGCCGTGTCGCCCGCGGCGCCGGTGGTGACGCCGCCGAGGGCGACCGCCGCCAGCGACACCGCACCGGCGGCGACGAAGGCGAAGCGGAGCCCGCGCGAGGGCGGCCGGTCCGCGTCGGGGCGGCCGACGTGATGGATCCTGAAGCCTTCCGGCCGCTCCGGTTCCGGCTCGGGGGCGAACGGGGCGGCCGCCACGTACCCGAACTCGAACCGCTCGCCGCGCCGCACGCCGAACATCCCGGTGTCCCCGGAGTCCTGCGCGCGCCCGGGGAGACCGGAGAGCCTGCCGGGGAAGCCTCCCGCGCCCAGCGGCGCGCCGCCGTCCGCGTCGCCGCCGCCCGGCAGTCCCTGCAGGCGGGCCAGGAAGCTCTCGGAGGGCGGCGGGGGGGCCGTCTCGGCGAAGACGTTCTTCAGCCGGCGCTGCGCGTCGACCTCCGCCTTGCACTTCGGGCAGGTCGCCACGTGCGCCAGGACGCGCTCACGCGTCTCATGACCTAGCTCCCCGTCCACCAGGGCGGAGAGCCGGTCTCCCAGATGCTGTTCCGCGAAGCCCCTCGCGGCGGGGTTGGATCGGGACCCACTCACGCGGTCGCGCCCCCTCCCCCCAGCGCGGCGACGCGGGGCACGAAGCGGCGCCGCTCGGCCTGCCGGGCCTCGGGCGAACGGTGCGCCAGGGCCTTGCGCAGCTGCGAACGGCCGCGGTGGATACGGGAGCGGACCGTGCCGAGCTTCACGCCCAGGGTCGCGGCGATCTCCTCGTAGGAGAGTCCCTCGATGTCGCACAGGACCACCGCGGCGCGGAACTCGGGCGCGAGGGTGTCCAGGGCCTGCTGGACGTCCGCGTCGAAGTGCGCGTCGTTGAAGAGCTGCTGCGGGGTGGGTTCCTTGCTGGCCAGCCGGTCTGCCGCGTCGTCGCCGAGCGCGTCGAAACGGATGCGCTGCTTGCGGCGGACCATGTCCAGGAAGAGGTTGGTCGTGATGCGGTGCAGCCAGCCCTCGAAGGTGCCCGGCGTGTATGTCGACAGGGAGCGGAAGACCCGGACGAAGACCTCCTGGGTGAGGTCCTCGGCGTCGTGCTGGTTACCGGTGAGGCGGTAGGCCAGGCGGTAGACGCGACCGCTGTGGGTGCTGACGATCTCCTCCCAGGTGGGCGGAGTCCACGCCTGCCCGTCCGCGTCGCTGGAGAAGGTCGCGGTCTGGGCGGGGCCCTCGGCGTGGGTCGGGTCAGCAGCGGTGTCGTTCACGGATTTCGGCCTGCCTGCCGATCCGAGGAAGCGCCGCAGCACTCCTCCCCGATCCCCAGGCGCGGCCGCACCTCCCCTGTCGGCTCTGGTGGTGTCCAGTGGAGCCCCTACCATAGCCACCTCGCCCGTTAGCTCCGGATAAGCGGTTTTACTTGAATTTGACACGCCCTGCCACGGGTCATCCGGCTGCGTCGGCACTTGCTCGTCGTCCCGTTCCATCCCATACCCCCCGTCCGGCCTCCGGTCACGTCGCCCACTGCTCCCCCACCCCTTCAAACGACCGGTCCCATCTGCGGGTTCCCGGCCCCAACGGATACAGTCACGCCCAGGCATCCAGGGGACAGGAGAGGGTCATTACCGGCAACCGGCAGACGAGCTGGGCGTTCGCCGACGCCTATGTCGCCGAGGACGACGCGCTGCACTGGGCCAGGGACCGGGCCGGCGAGGCAGGGCTGCGCTCGGTGTCCCCCGCCGCGGGCGCGGCGCTGCGGTTGCTCGCCGCCACCGTCGACGCGAAGGCGGTCGCGGAGATCGGCACCGGCACCGGCGTCTCCGGCATCCACCTCCTGCACGGGATGCGCCCGGACGGGGTGCTGACCACCGTGGACCCCGAGCCGGAGCACCAGCAGTTCGCCCGGCAGGCGTTCCGGGCCGCCGGGTTCGCGAGCAACCGCGCCCGCTTCATCCCCGGCCGTGCCCTGGAGGTCCTGCCCCGGCTCGCGGACGCCGGGTACGACCTGGTGTTCTGCGACGGCGACCGGCACGAGTTCCCCGACTATCTCGCCGAATCGTTGCGTCTGCTGCGCCCCGGTGGCCTGGTCGTCTTCGAGGGGGTCTTCGCGCACGGCCGGACGGTGGACTCCGGGCCGCAGCCGGCGGAGGTCGTCCGGCTGCGGGAGCTGCTGCGCACGGTGCGCGAGAGCCCCGAGCTGGTGCCGTCGCTGCTCCCGGTGGGCGACGGCCTGCTGTGCGCGGTCAAGCGCTGAGCCGTCCGGCGAGCGCAACCGCCCGGCCCGGACATCCGGCCCCCGGCCCGGACATCCGGCCCCCGGCCCGGACGCCCGGCCCCGTGGCCCGGTGCGCGGATTCCCGGCTCGACCCCGCCCCTCCGACCTCCGCCCCGGCCCCGGCTCCGGCTCCGGCTCCGGCCCCTGACTCCCCGCCCCCGCCCCCGGCCCCCGGCCCCCGGCAGGACAGACAGCGACCCCGGCACCGCGCGCGGTACCGGGGTCACTGAAAGGGTATGGTCGCTTCCGCGTCAGCCGACGACCTTCTTGAGGGCGTCGCCGAGCGCGTCGGCCTCGTCAGGGGTCAGCTCGACGACGAGTCGACCGCCGCCTTCGAGCGGAACGCGCATGACGATGCCCCGCCCCTCCTTGGTGACCTCGAGCGGGCCATCACCCGTCCGCGGCTTCATGGCCGCCATGCTCGTTCCCCTTCCTGAAACCCAGCTCATCGTCAAAGCCGACGGCGCACCGAAAAGGGCACGCGCGCGCTCCACGCCCCAGAACGGCCCAGGACACGCGACACCGGCATCGAACACATTGCTTCCCAGCCATTATCCCGCATCCCAGGACCCGATGACCAACATCGGTCCGCATCGCTTGGGCAACGCGCGCGAGCAAAACCACTCAATTCGGGGATGTGACTGCGATACTGCGCCCCCACGCCCGCGTCCGCCGGCACCCGGCCCACCCGAATTCTTTGACGCAGGTCACACGGCCGCTCCGCGCTCGGGCCGGTGATCTCCGTCATGCTGTCCTTCGGACACAGGACGTACCGAGCGGTACGCCGGAGCCGACACCGGAGGGGATGCGCCATGGCCGACACCGTGCTCTACGAGGTGAGCGACGCTCTCGCGACGATCACGCTGAACCGCCCGGAGGCGATGAACGCGCTGGACATCGCGACCAAGGTCGCGCTCCGGGACGCGGCCGAGGCCGCGGCGGCCGACGAGGCGGTCCGGGCAGTGCTGCTGACCGCCGCGGGTGACCGGGCGTTCTGCGTGGGCCAGGACCTCAAGGAGCACATCGGCCTGCTGGCCGCCGACCGCGAGAGCGGCTCGGGGCAGACGATGAGCACCGTACGGGAGCACTACAACCCGATCGTGCGGGCGCTGGCGGGCGCGGCCAAGCCCGTGGTCGCCGCGGTGAACGGGGTGGCCGCCGGGGCGGGCTTCGGCTTCGCGCTCGCCGCCGACCACCGGATCGTCGCGGACACCGCGTCGTTCAACACCTCGTTCGCCGGGGTCGCCCTGACCGCTGACTCCGGCATCTCCTGGACCCTGCCGCGGGTGGTCGGCGCCGGCCGCGCCACCGACCTGCTGCTCTTCCCGCGCACCGTCACCGCCCAGGAGGCCCTGGAGCTGGGCATCGCCGACCGGGTCGTACCTGCGGGCGAGCTGCGTGCCGAGGCCGAGAAGGCCGCGCGGAAGCTGGCCTCGGGCCCCACGCTCGCGTACGCCGCGCTCAAGGCGTCGGTGGCCTACGGCCTGACGCACTCCCTGGCTCAGACGCTGGAGAAGGAGGACGAGCTGCAGACGCGCGCGGGGAACTCCGAGGACCACCACATCGCCGTGCAGGCGTTCGTGAACAAGGAGAGGCCGCAGTACCTGGGCCGCTGATCCGCGCAGCGCGGCGGCGCCGCTCCCGCGGGCGCTCAGGGGCGGCGCCGTGCCACGCAGTCCGCGAGGTGGTCGTCGACCAGTCCGCACGCCTGCATCAACGCGTACGCCGTCGTCGGGCCGACGAAGCGCAGGCCGCGCTTCTTGAGCGCCTTGGACAGGGCCGTGGACTGCGGGGTGACGGCGGGGACGTCCGCGAGGGTGTGCGGGACCGTGCGGGTGGCCGGGTCCGGGGCGTGGGACCAGATGAGGGCGTCCAGCTCGCCCGGGGACCAGGTGGCGAGCACGCGCGCGTTGGCGAGGGTCGCGTCCACCTTGGCGCGGTTGCGGATGATCCCGGTGTCGGCGAGCAGGCGCTCGCGGTCGGTGTCGGTGAACTCCGCCACCGCGGAGATCTTGAAGTCGGCGAAGGCGGCCCGGAAGCCGGGGCGGCGGCGCAGGATGGTGATCCAGGACAGCCCGGACTGGAAGGCCTCCAGGCTGAGCCGTTCGTAGAGGGCGTCGTCGCCGTGGACGGGGCGGCCCCACTCCTCGTCGTGGTAGGCCACGTACTCGGGCGACGACAGCGCCCAGGGACAGCGCCGTGCGCCGTCCGGGCCCGCGAGCGCGGCGCCGTCGGGCGCCGCCTCGGTCACCGGGCTCTGTGCCGTCGCGTCGGTCACTGCTGGTCCTCCGGTTCCGGCTTGGTCAGGCGCACCGGGGCCGCGGCGGACCGGGCGCCCGCCAGCGCGGTCCGGAGGTCGGCGATCCGGGCGTCGCGCTCGGCGAGTTCGGCGCCGAGGCGGCCGAGGGCGTCGTCCACGTCGGCCATGCGGTAACCGCGGACGGCCAGCGGGAAGCGCAGGCTCTCCACGTCGGCACGGCCCACCGGGCGGTCCGGTGGCAGCGGGTCGTGCAGCCGCTCGGGCCCGGCCTCGGGCAGCGGTCCGGTGCCCCCGCCGCCCACGACCGCGAGGGTCACCGCGGCGACGACGACCGCGAGCGCGACGACCAGGAACAAGAACATCACCATCGCTGAGGTCCCCACGGAGTCCGGAGTCTGTCGTATGTGTCAGGGTCCGATCGTGCCATGCGACGCTGCCGGTTAGGGTCGCAGGCGGCCGAAGAGCGGAACGTACGAGAAGAGGTCACAGCGGATGCTCAGGCTGGGCAGGCGTGAATTCGACGCCCACGAGCCGGTGATCATGGCGATCGTCAACCGGACCCCCGACTCCTTCTACGACCAGGGGGCGACGTTCCGCGACGAGCCGGCCCTCGCGCGGGTGGAGCGGGCGGTCGCCGAGGGTGCGGCGATCGTCGACATCGGCGGGGTGAAGGCCGGCCCCGGCGAGGAGGTGACGGCCGAGGAGGAGGCGCGGCGCACGGTCGGCTTCGTCGCCGAGGTGCGGCGGCGCTTCCCGGACGTGGTCATCAGCGTGGACACCTGGCGGGCGGACGTCGGCGAGGCGGTGTGCGAGGCCGGCGCCGATCTGCTGAACGACGCGTGGGGCGGTGTGGACCCGCGGCTCGCCGAGGTGGCCGCCCGGTACCGGGTGGGGCTGGTGTGCACGCACGCGGGCGGCGCCGAGCCGCGGACCCGGCCGCACCGGGTGACGTACGACGACGTCATGGCGGACATCCTGAAGGTGACCGTGGAGCTGGCCGAGCGGGCGGTCGCGCTCGGGGTGCCGCGGGAGTCGGTGCTGATCGATCCCGGACACGACTTCGGGAAGAACACGCGGCACAGTCTGGAGGCGACGCGGCGGCTCGACGAGATGGTCGCCACGGGGTGGCCGGTGCTGGTGTCGTTGTCCAACAAGGACTTCGTGGGGGAGGCGCTGGACCGGCCGGTGAAGGAGCGGCTGGTGGGGACGCTGGCCACGACCGCGGTGTCGGCGTGGCTGGGGGCTCAGGTGTACCGGGTGCACGAGGTCGCCGAGACGCGGCAGGTGGTGGACATGGTGGCGGCGATCGCGGGGCACCGGGGGCCCGCTGTCGCCCGGCGGGGGCTGGCGTAGGGCGTTCCTCGCCCCCGCCGCCCCTTCCCGTCCCGCACCTGGGGGCTTCGCCCCCGGACCACCTTGCGTGCCCTTTCGGGCGCGCGCCCGGTGGGCGGTCGCGCCCACGCGGCGCAGCCGCACAGCGACACGGACCCGCGACCCCCGCCGGGACGCTCTACTTGCCCGCTTCCTTCGACATCAGGGCCACCGCCTCCTCCACGTCGTCCGTGACGTGGAACAGGGTCAGGTCGGCCTCGGCCGCCTTGCCCTGGGCGATGAGGGTGTGGGTCAGCCAGTCGACCAGGCCGCCCCAGTACGCGCTGCCGAAGAGGACGATCGGGAAGCGGGTGACCTTCTGGGTCTGGACCAGGGTGAGCGCCTCGAAGAGTTCGTCGAGGGTGCCGAGGCCGCCGGGCAGGACCACGAAGCCCTGCGCGTACTTCACGAACATCATCTTGCGGACGAAGAAGTAGCGGAAGTTCAGGCCGATGTCGACGTAGGGGTTCAGACCCTGCTCGAAGGGCAGCTCGATGCCCAGGCCGACCGAGATGCCGCCCGCGTCGCAGGCGCCCTTGTTCGCCGCCTCCATCGCGCCCGGACCGCCGCCCGTGATCACGGCGAAGCCCGCGTCGACCAGTCCCCGCCCCAGCCGCACCCCGGCCTCGTACTCCGGCGAGTCCACCGGGGTGCGCGCCGAGCCGAACACGCTGATCGCGGGCGGGAGTTCGGCCAGTGTGCCGAAGCCCTCGATGAACTCCGACTGGATGCGCAGCACCCGCCACGGGTCGGTGTGCACCCAGTCGGTGGGGGCGCGCTCGTCCAGCAGCCGCTGGTCCGTGGTGCTGGCCTGGACCTGGCTCCGGCGCCGGAGCACGGGTCCCAGGCGCTGCTCCTCCGGTGGCCGCTTCTTGCCCTCCGGGTTGCCTGTCGGCATGTGCGCTCCCTCCACGTGCGGTCGTTCCACCTCAGCGTAGGTCTCCGCGGGCCACGGACGGGGGACCTCAGGACCTCTCGCCGGATTCCCGTCGGCCGCGCGACGCCGTGCACGCACTCTCGCCGCACCGGACGCCGCGGGGCCCGCCCTCCGGGCGGACGACGCGCATTCGACGACAGGACCTGGGCCGGCCGGGTTCGTGACCGCGGGTCAGCTCGTCAGCCAGGCCCGCAGCCGCTCCTCGCCCAGGAGGATCTTCGCCGTCTCCACCCGCTCGTCCCGCTTGTGCGCCAAGTGGGGGTTGCCGGGGCCGTAGTTGACGGCCGGCACGCCGAGCGCGGAGAAGCGGGAGACGTCCGTCCAGCCGTACTTGGGCAGCGGTGTGCCGCCGACCGCCTCGATGAAGGCCGCGGCGGCCGGGTGGTCGAGGCCGGGCAGCGCGCCGCCGCTGTGGTCGTCGACGACGAACTCCTCGACGCCGCAGTCCGCGAAGACCTCGCGGACATGGGCGATCGCCTCCTCCTCGCTGCGGTCGGGGGCGTAGCGGAAGTTGACGGTGACGACGCACTCGTCGGGGATGACGTTGCCCGCCACGCCGCCCGAGATACCGACCGCGTTGAGGCCCTCGCGGTACTCCAGGCCGTCGATGACCGGGTGGCGCGGCTGGTACTCGGCCAGCCTGGCCAGGACGGGCGCGGCGGCGTGGATGGCGTTGGCGCCCATCCAGCCGCGCGCGGAGTGCGCCCGCTCCCCCTTGGTCTTCAGCAGGACGCGCAGGGTGCCCTGGCAGCCGCCCTCGACCTGGCCGTCGGAGGGTTCCAGGAGGACGGCGAAGTCGCCCGCGAGCCAGTCCGGGTGGGCCTCGGCGACGTGCCGCAGGCCGTTCAGCTCGGCGGCGACCTCCTCGTTGTCGTAGAAGACGAAGGTCAGGTCGCGGTTGGGTGCCGGGACGGTGGCGGCGATGCGCAGCTGCACGGCCACGCCGGACTTCATGTCGCAGGTGCCGCAGCCCCACAGGACGCCGTCCTCCTCCAGCCGGGACGGCACGTTGCCTGCGATGGGGACCGTGTCGATGTGGCCGGCCAGGATCACGCGCTGGTCGTGCCCGAGGTGAGTGCGGGCGACGACGTTGTTGCCGTGCCGGTCGACCCTCAGGTGCGGCAGGGCGCGCAGCGCGGCCTCGATCGCGTCGGCGAGCGGCTTCTCCGTGCCGCTCTCCGAGGGGAAGTCGACGAGCTGCGCGGTCAGCCGCGCGGCGTCCAGCGTGAGGTCAAGCGGGGTATCGGCCATACCGCCGACCCTAACGCCCCCGGCCTGCCGCGCGAACTGCCCTGACCTGCCACGCGCCGGGGCGATTTCTGCTCACCGGCGACGGTTGCCCGGTCCGTCTCCAGTACCTTGTACGCGTGCCAGAGCCGTCCCCCACTCCGAAGCGTCGTGGCCGCCTCCTCAGGATCGGGGCGGCCCTTGTCGTCCTGCTCGCGGTCGCGGGTTACCTCACGGTGCAGTACCTGACGGGCGGGACGGGTCCCGGCTGCGAGGTCGTGTCCTCGGGCAAGGGCGGCGGGTCGTACGAGTTCACGCCGGAGCAGGCGGTCAACGCGGCGACGATCGCGGCGGTCGGCACGGGGCGCGGCATGCCCGAGCGGGCGGTGACGATCGCGCTGGCGACCGCCCTCCAGGAGTCGGGACTGCGCAACATCGACCACGGCGACCGGGACTCCCGGGGACTGTTCCAGCAGCGGCCCTCGCAGGGCTGGGGGACGTCGAGGGAGATCATGGACCCGGCGTACGCCGCGGGCATGTTCTACGAGCACCTGACCAAGGTGCACGACTACACCCGGCTGCCGCTGACGGTGGCCGCGCAGCGGGTGCAGCGCAGCGGTTTCCCGGAGGCGTACGCCCAGCACGAGCAGGACGCCACGCTGCTCTCCGCCGCCCTCACCGGGCGGGCCGCGGCCACGCTGACCTGCCAGGGCCGGCCGGGCATCAGCCCCGCGACGGGTCCGGCGGCGGTGCGGGCGGCGCTGGTGCGGGACTTCGGGCGGGACATGGTGCAGGAGGCCGGCGCGGAGGTGGGCGGTCGCCGCGGTGCGTCGCCCGAGCCCACGGCGCCGGGCGGCGCGGCGGGCGCGGACGGCCGGACGGTGACGCTGCCGGTGCGGGCCGGCACCGGTTCCGGCGGCGGCGGGCTCACCCTGGCGCAGCGCGGCTGGCAGCTGGCGCACTGGGCGGTGGCCAACGCCTCGGCGCTGCACATCGAGCGGGTGTCGTACGCCGGCCGGGAGTGGACCGCGGGGGTCATCGAGGGCGAGTGGCGGGCGACGGACGGGAAGAACGCCGACGGGACCTCCCTGGGCTCCGGCACGGTCCGCATCACGACGGCCAGCTAGCTTCCTCCACTGGACCCCCGTTCGGGTCGTCACCCTCGGGGGTGGCGCGGGCCGGGCCGGGGCAGTGGTGTGCACGGGTGTGCGCGCTGCCGGCCGCCGATCCGCCGAATCCCGTGGAAGGGCGCTGCTGTAAGGATTCAGCAGCCTTTCCGGCCCGTTTCCCTTTGCCCGTTTTTATCCACAGCAGATAATGCGACGCATTGCGAACTCTTTACGTTGCCCCGCCGCAACCTTCGCGCGCTTCGAGCGGTAGTCACTGCGTCCGAGCCCGGCCCGCCGGCGGCCCCACGGCCCTCGGTGAACTACCGGGCCCGGTCGAACACTTCAAGGTTCTCTCCCGTCGAAGGAGCAACATGTCCCTCCCCCTGACCCGCCGGATCGCCCGTGCCGCGCTGCTCGTCGCCGCCGGGGCGGCAGCCGGGGTCGGTGCGGCCGGCTCCGCCGGTGCTGCGCCCCAGCTGCCGGCCACCCCGAACCTCGGCGGCCTGACCGCCCTGGACGGGGCGAGCGTCGGCAACACCGTGGACGGTGCGGCGCAGCACGTCACCGGGGTCGCGGGCGACACCGGCGGCAAGGCCGTCAAGCAGGCGGTGCCGGCCGCGGGCAAGACCGGCGGCAGCCTCGTGAAGAAGGCGACCCCGGTGGCGCAGAAGACGGCGGGCGACGCGGCCGGGTCCGCGGCCGGTCTCCTCGGTGACACCGCGAAGAGCGCGACCAAGGGCGGGCTGCCCACGCAGGGCCTGCCCACCCCGGGCCTGCCGGTGCAGGGCCTGCCGCTGGGCGGCTGACCGCCCCTCGTACGCACGCGACGGGGGCCGGGGGAGATTCCCCGGCCCCAGTCGGCGCGTGTGCGGGCGGCCGGTCAGAGGCGGGCCACGGCCGCCGCGATCCGCTCGTCCGTCGCCGTGAGGGCCACGCGGACGAACCGGTCACCGGCCGGGCCGTAGAAGTCGCCGGGGGCGACCAGGATGCCGAGGCGGGCCAGGTGGGCCACCGTGTCCCAGCAGGACTCGTCGCGGGTCGCCCACAGGTAGAGGCTGGCCTCGCTGTGCTCGACGCGGAAGCCGTGGGCGAGCAGGGCCGCGCGCAGGGCGGTGCGGCGGGCGGCGTAGCGCTCGCGCTGCTCGCGGACGTGGGTGTCGTCGCCCAGGGCCGCCACGACCGCCGCCTGGGTCGGCGCCGAGGTCATCATGCCGCCGTGCTTGCGGATCTCCAGGAGCGGGCCGAGGACCGCCGGATCGCCCGCGAGGAACGCGGCGCGGTAGCCGGCCAGGTTGGAGCGCTTGGAGAGCGAGTGGACGGCGACGAGGCCGTCGTACGAGCCGCCGTTCACCTCGGGGTGCAGGACGGAGACCGGGTCGGCCTCCCAGCCCAGTTCCAGGTAGCACTCGTCGGAGACGACCAGGACGCCGTGCTCGCGGGCCCAGGCGACGATCCGGGTCAGCTCCTCCTTGCCCAGGACCCTGCCCGTCGGGTTGGACGGCGAGTTCAGCCACAGCAGCTTCAGGTGCGCCGGGTCCAGCTCGGTCGGGTCGTCGTAGGCCACGTACTCCGCGCGGGCCAGCCGGGCGCCCACCTCGTACGTCGGGTAGGCCAGGCGCGGGAAGGCGACCGTGTCGCCGGGGCCCAGGCCCAGCTGGGTGGGGAGCCAGGCGACCAGTTCCTTGGAGCCGACGATCGGCAGGACGTGGCGGTGGGTGACCCCGCGCGCGCCGAGGCGGCGCTCGACCCAGCCGGTGATGGCGTCGCGCAGCTCGGGCGTGCCCCAGACCGTCGGGTAGCCCGGCGAGTCGGCCGCCGCGATCAGCGCCTTCTGGATCAGCTCGGGGACCGGGTCGACCGGGGTGCCGACCGACAGGTCGACGATGCCGTCCGGGTGGGCTGCGGCCGTCTTCTTGTACGGCTCCAGCTTGTCCCAGGGGAAGGCGGGGAGCAGGTCGGAGACTGCGGACACGGGGATCAGGCTCACTTTCTCGTACGGAAAACGCCTCGGTCCCGCACGGCCGCCGACGCGCGCGGGGCGGTCAGGCCGTACGGGACCGAGGCGACGGGGTCCCCCTGTCCGGGCGAAGCCGGGAACTCGGGGGAGGCTCGTGGCCGCCGGACGGTTACTCGCCCTGCGGCGGCAGCGCGCTGATGACCGGGTGGTCACGCTCGATCAGGCCCAGCTTGCTGGCGCCACCGGGAGAGCCGAGCTCGTCGAAGAACTCGACGTTGGCCTTGTAGTAGTCCTTCCACTCCTCGGGAGTGTCGTCCTCGTAGAAGATCGCCTCGACCGGGCAGACCGGCTCACAGGCACCACAGTCGACGCATTCGTCCGGGTGGATGTACAAGGACCGCTGGCCCTCGTAGATGCAGTCGACCGGGCACTCCTCGATGCACGCCTTGTCCTTGACGTCGACACAAGGCTGCGCGATGACGTAGGTCACGCTGTCGTTCCTCCTCGATAGGGCGCTGGCGGGCCTCCACAGGCTCCGCCGCCTGGCGCGCGGGAGCGCGGCGTCGTCGATGCCCGCCACCTAGTATCTCCGTTCCGGGGCATGATCCATACAGGAGGGGTGAACTGACCTGTGGAAATCTGGGCGGCGGGACGGCTCGAGGTCCGCATCACCACTGCTGACGTGGGCAAACGGGTCTCCGTACGGCGCTTGAGCGAACCTCGGGGAACGGGTGAGAAGTTCACTGACACGGTCGGTGTTCTCACATCATGGGACAATGGTGTGCTCCTGATCACACGCAAGGACGGCGAAACCGTCCGGATCGCGGAATCCACGCTGGTGGCCGGAAAGGTCGTCCCGGCCGCGCCGGCCCGTCGCAGGGGCCCCGCGGCCACGTACCCCGAACTCGCGCGTGTCGCCGCGCGCGCCTGGCAGCCGGTGGAGAGCGAGCGGCTCGGCGACTGGGAGCTGCGGGCGGCCTCCGGCTTCACCCGCCGGGCCAACTCCGCCCTGCCGCTCGGCGACCCCGGCCTCCCGCTCGACGCGGCACTGGCCGCCGTACGACGCTGGTACCAGGAGCGCGGCCTGCCCGCCTACGTCCAGACCGCCACCGGCGCCGAGGGCACGCAGGAGTCGCTGTGCGCGGAGCTGGAGCGGCGCGGCTGGCTCCGCGAGGTCACCGCCGAACTGTGGACCGGGGCGCTCGCGCCGGTCGCCGACCGGGCGGCCGGGGACCTGGCGGAACCGTCCGGGGTGGTGCTGTCCCGCACGGCCGACCAGGCGTGGCTCGCGCGCTACCAGCGCAAGGGGGTGAGCGAGGTGGCCCTGAAGGTCCTGGGCACCGGGCCCTCGGTGTGGTTCGCGTCGGTCCCGAGCACGGCGGCCGAGGACGCGCCGGCCGCGATCGGGCGGTGCGTCGTGGACGGGCGGTGGGCCTCCTTCGCCGCGGTCGAGGTGGACCCGGCGCGGCGGCGGCAGGGTCTGGCCCGTGCCGTCCTGGCCGCGCTCGCCCGGCAGGCCCTGGACGAGGGGGCGTCGGCCGCCTGGCTCCAGGTGGAGACGGACAACACCGCGGCGCGGGCGCTCTACGCCTCCCTGGGCTTCGCCGCGCACCACACGTACCACCACTACCGCGAGCCGGACCCGGCGGCGGGGGCGGCCGCGCCCGGCGTCTCGTGAAAGGACACGAGCCCGCGATGCGCCATCCCAGTCCCCCACCGCCCGACCGGTCCGCCGAGCTGCGCCGCCGCTTCGCCGAGGAGGCGCGCGCTCAGCGGCCCGACGTGGCGGCGCTGTGCCTGCTGGTGGGCGCGGCGGGCGACGGCACGCTGGACGAGGCCGGTCTTGACGCGGCGCAACTGGAACTGGACCGCCTCGCGGGGCAGCTGCCCTACCGGCCCGGCGGGCCCCTCGCGTGGGCACGGGCCCTGCGCGACCTGCTCGGCGACCGGCACGGGTTCCGCGGCTCGGCCGCGGACTACGAGCGGCTGGACTCCTCCTTGCTGCACACGGTGCTGCGGCGGCGGCGCGGGCTGCCGATCCTGCTGTCGGTGGTGTGGATGGAGGTCGCGCGGCGGGCGGGGGCGCCGGTGTACGGGGTGGCGCTGCCCGGGCATTTCGTGATCGGCCTCGGCACGGCCGGGGACCAGGTGCTCGCCGACCCGTTCGACGGGGGCCGGGTGCTGACCGGGGCGGACGCGGAGCTGCTGGTCGCCGGGGCGACGGGGGCGCCGCTGGAACAGTCGATGCTGGTGCCCGCGGAGCCGCTGGACGTCGTCCTGCGGCTCCTGAACAACATCCGCGCGTGGGCCGCCGCACGCCCCGAGCGGTCGGACGTGGCGATGTGGGCGGTCGAGCTGTCCCTGCGGCTGCCCTCGCACCCGGCACGGCTGCGGTACGAGCGGGCGCGGCTGCTGGTGGAGCGGGGGGACTTCGTCGGCGGGGCCGAGGCGCTGGAGGCCTACGCGGATGTCGTGGGCGCGGTGGACGAGGATGCCGCCCGGCGGGTGCGCGGGGAGGCGCATGCCGCGCGGGCCCGGCTGAACTGAGCTGTCCGACGGGGCGCCTGGGCGCCGGGCGGGGATGACCGGTGGGCGGGTGCGGGACTGCCGTGGCTCGTCGCGCCCACGCGGCGGAGCCGCACACCGGCACGGCCCGTGCGCCCCTGGGCGGGCTGACCTGCCCCGTTACAGCCAGCCCTTCTCCCTCGCCATGCGTACCGCCTCCGCTCTGTTCCGCACCGCCAGTTTCTGGATGGCTGTGGAGAGGTAGTTGCGGACCGTGCCCTGGGAGAGGTGGAGGGCGGCGGCCAGTTCGGCGTTGGTGGAGCCGTCGGCGGCGGCGCGCAGGACCTCGCGTTCGCGGTCGGTCAGCGGGTTGGCGCCCTCCGCGAGGGCCGCGGCGGCGAGCGTGGGGTCGATGACCCGCTCCCCGGCCAGCACCTTGCGCACGGCCTCGGCGAGCTGGGCGGCCGGGGCGTCCTTGACGAGGAAGGCGTCGGCGCCCGCCTCCATGGCGCTGCGCAGGTAGCCGGGGCGGCCGAAGGTGGTGAGGACGACCAGTCTGACCCCGGGCAGTTCCTTGTGGAGCCGGGCCGCCGCCTCGATGCCGGTGCAGCCGGGCATCTCGATGTCGAGCAGCGCCACGTCGATGCCGTGGGCGTGCGCGGCGGCCACGACCTCGTCCCCGCGCGCCACCTGGGCGACGACCTCGATGTCGTCCTCCAGGCCGAGCAGGGCGGCCAGTGCCTCGCGGACCATCGACTGGTCCTCGGCGAGGAGAACCCTGATCGTGCTGCTCATGCCGGGGATACTACGTGTCCCGGTGCGGCGGCCGGCACCCGGGCGACGAGGCGGAAGCCGCGGGCGGAGCGGCCCGCCTCCAGCATGCCGCCCGCCTTCTCCAGACGCTCCTGAAGGCCGGTCAGGCCGTTGCCGGGCCCGTTTCCCGCACCGCCCGAGCCGTCGTCCTCCACGGACAGTTCGAGCATCGGGCCGTCCAGGGTCTGGCGGCGGACGACCTCGACCGCGCAGCGCCGGGCGCCGCTGTGCCGCACCACGTTGGTGACGGCCTCGCGCAGCGCCCAGGCGAGCGTGGCCTCGCTCTCCTCGGGGACGCCGGTGAGATCGGGCTCGGCGGGCAGGTCGGGGCTCACCCCGGCCGCCGTCAACGCGACCCGCGCCCCGGCCAGTTCCGGGGCCAGGCGGGGCCGCCGGTAGCCGGTGACGGCCTCGCGCACGTCGACCAGGGCCTGCCGGCTGACCTGCTCGATGTCGGCGACCTGCTGGGCGGCCTTGTCCGGGTGGCCGGGGAGCATCCGCCCGGCCAGCTCGCTCTTCAGCGTGATCAGGGAGAGCGAGTGGCCGAGCAGGTCGTGCAGGTCACGGGCGAGACGCAGGCGTTCCTCGTTGGCGGCGAGCTGGGCGACGGTGGCACGGGCCTGGCGCAGTTCGATCGTCGTGTGCACCAGTTGCCGTACGCCGGACATCGCGAAGCCGACGAGCAGCACCAGCAGGACCATCGTCCACATGTCCTGCGCGCCGACGAGCCGGCCGACGGCCAGCATCACCGCGGTGGTCAGCAGGATCGTCCAGTAGGCGACGCGCAGGTGGAAGGCCGTGCCGCACACCACCGCTACGTACACGAACAGGCCGACCCATTCGCCGCCGAGGGTCAGGCACAGCACCACGGCGAGGACCCCGAGGACGGCGACCAGGCAGACGAGGACCGGCTGCGGGAAGGGCCGGCCCATGTTGCGGAAGACCACCGCCAGGTAGGTCCCGGTGAAGGCGGCCAGGCCGGCCCAGCCGCCCGCGGTGCCCGCCGCCGTGTGCGCGCCTGCGGTCAGGTCGCGCACCGGCGAGCTGAGGAAGATCAGCCAGGGCATGATCCACACCAGCTTGCGCCAGGCCTCGCCCAGGTTGCGGGCCGGCTCGCCCATGCGCAGCAGCCGCTGCTCACGGGCCGCCTGGGATCGGTCTTCCGTCATGACGCTCACGCCTTCAGCGTGTCCTTCCGGTACAGCCAGGCCGCGCCGCCCGCGAACAGGGCGAAGAAGACGACCAGGATGGCGATGTCCTTGGCGTGCGGGGCCTGGCTCTGTTCGATGGCCTGCCCCAGAGCAGCGTACGCGTGCGTGGGCAGCCACTTCGCGATGTCCTGGAGCCACTGCGGGAAGGTGGTCGAAGGCATCCACAGGCCGCCGAGCAGCGACAGGCCGAAGTAGACGATCATGGTGATCGGGCGGACCGCGTCGCCGCTGGCGAGGTAGCCGATGGCGACGCCGAGCGCGGCGAAGACCAGGCTGCCGGCCCAGATCGCGGCGGTCAGGGCGAGCCACTGCCAGGCGTCGAGGCGGACCTGCTTGACGACGGCGGCGACGACGAAGACGACGACGATGGACGGCAGGCTGACCACGGCCGCGCTGGCGGTCTTCGCGAAGACGTAGCCGCGCCCCGGCAGCGTGGTCAGCCGCAGCTGCCGCACCCAGCCGCTCTCGCGCTCCTTGGCGATGCGCTCGCTGTTGCCCATGAGCACGGCGGTCAGGGCGCCGAAGGAGGCCATGGAGACCATCATGTACGTCGGCAGGGTCAGGCCGGTGCCGTCGACCTTCGTGGCGCCGTCGGCCTGGCCGGCGATGATCAGGAACAGGATCGAGGGGTAGAGCACGGAGAAGAACAGGAACTTGCGGTTGCGCAGGGCACGGGCGAGTTCCAGCTTGATCAGACTGTTCACGACTGCTTGGCCTCCTCGGCCTCGGTGATGGCGACGAACGCCTGCTCCAGGCCGAGCCCGGCGACTTCCAGGTTGCGGGGGTAGACACCGAGCCCGTACAGGGCGTGGACGGTCGCGTCGGCGTCGGAGGACTGGATGCGGACGGTCTGGCCGGACACGTCGAACGAGGTCAGGAAGGGCAGGCCGCGCAGGGCGGACTCGTCGACGGCGCCCTCCAGGTCGAAGGCGATCCGCCGGGCGCCCGCCTTGGCCTTGATCTCGGCGGCGGTGCCGTCGGCCAGCAGCCTGCCCCGGTGCAGCACCAGCACGCGGTCGGCGATGGCGTCGGCCTCTTCCAGGTAGTGGGTGGCGAACAGGACCGTACGGCCCTGGTCGGCCTGTTCGCGCATGGTGGCCCAGAAGGCCTGGCGGGCGGAGACGTCCATGCCGGTGGTCGGCTCGTCCAGGACGATCAGGTCGCTGTCACCGGCGGTGGCCAGCGCGAAACGGACACGCTGGGCCTGGCCGCCCGAGAGCTTGTTGACCTTGCGGTCGGCGATCTGCGTGATCCCGGCGCGGGCCAGCACGTCGTCCAGCTTGCAGGGCCGCGGGTGCAGGGCGCAGCCGAGCTTGACCAGCTCGGCGACGGTGACCTCCTCCATCAGTCCGCCGCTCTGCAGCATGGCGCCCACGTGCCCGGCGACGATCGCCTCGCGGGGGCCGGTCCCGAAGACGGTGACGGATCCGCTGTCGGGGTTCTTGAGGCCGAGCAGCAGGTCGAGGGTGGTCGACTTGCCCGCGCCGTTCGGGCCGAGCAGCGCCACGGTCTCCCCCGGGTACAGGGCGAGGCTCAGCCCGTCCACGGCCCGTACGTTCCCGTAGCTCTTGGTCACCTGGTCGAACGCCACCACCGCGGTCGCGGTGGTGGTCTCCGCTGTCGTCGTCATGTCCCCATGGTCGCCGGGGGGCGCGGTCGGACGGCAGTGTCGGGGGTCCTGACCCGGGGATGACAGATGTCATGCGGGACGGGTGACAGCGGCGGCAGGGGCGCACGGGAGCGGTGGCGAGGCGGGGACACGGCTGAGGGGCGATGGCGCGGTGCGGCTGAGGGGCAATGCGGTGGTACGGCTGAGGGGCCGCCGGGGCGCGGGCGCGCTCCGGCGGCCCCTCGGCCGGGTCAATACACCTAGCTCGGGTTGAGGTCGATGACGCCGACCCGGTTGGTCTTGCTCACCAGCGCCGGACGCAGTGCGGCGATCACGTCCTGGACCGTGACGGGCGTCTTCTTCCCGTTGCCCCGGGTGATCAGCACCCCGTCGAAGGCGCCGCCGTAGAGCTGCTTGAGCTTCTCCTGGTCGTAGTACTCGACGAGCTTGCCGTCCACCGCCTTGACCCCGAGGAACTTCCACAGCGACTTCTGCGGACTCATCGGAAGGGGGTGCGCGCCCGCGACCACCGTCACCTTGGCCGACATCGCCGGCTCGGCGAACTGCTTCATCATCCGGTCGACCTCCGCGTTGGAGACCGTCGGCTGCCGGGTGGTGGTCGGGACCCGGACCGGTGTGGCCGTGCCCGTCTCCACCTGGGTGCGGTACGCCTGCTCGACCGCCTGCACGGAACGGCCGGCGTCGATGCCCTTGCCCGCCTTGCCGTACACCGCGACGGCCTTGCCCGGCTCGAAGCGGATGGTGCCGTCGGTGGCCGAACCGGCGCCGCCCGCCGCGTTCTCCAGCGCGGCCTGGAGCTTCTCCTCGTCGACGGGCATCCGCGGGTCGACCACCCGGTGGTTGCCGAACAGGGAGCCGATGACGGAGACGGGGTTGTAGTCGCTCTGCGCCGCCGCGCTCGCCGTCGCCTGGGTGTCGAGCTGGAGTCCGGCCTGGTCGGGCCTGAGGGCGACCGTCCTGCCGTCGACGGACAGCTTCAGCGGCTGCTTCTCGTTCTTGCCGAAGGCGTCGTCGAGCTTCTTGACCGCGTCGTCGCGGCTGCCGCCGCCGATGTCCACGCCGAGCACGGTGGTGCCCTTGGGGACGTCGGAGTGGTTCATCAGCAGTCCGGCGCCGTAGGCGACGCCCGCGACGACGACCACCAAGCCGCCGAGCAGCGCGACCTTGCTGCGGCCCTTCTTCTTGGGCGCCTTGGTCCCCTTGGCGGGCTTGCCGGCCGGGGCCGCGCTCTGCGCGCCGCTCCCGGGCGACTTCGGGGGCGTGGGCGCCCCCGGCCGCGGGCCGCCCGTGCCGGTCCGGAAGGGCGAGTCGGCGCCGCCGCCCGCGCGGTCGCCGTCGCCGGGGGACACGACGGGCATGCCGCTGGTGACGGTGTGTCCGGAGACGTTGTCCGGCCGCTGGACGTGACTCTGGGCGCCCGGCTCGGGCGCGGGCTTCTGCGGGGTGAGGATCGCGGTGTCGTCGCTCAGGCCGCCGCCGGGCAGACCGGTCCCCGGGTGCGCGGCGGCGGGTACGCCGGGTACGCCGCCGGAGCCCGCGCGGTGCGCGGGGGCGCCGCCGCCCGGCAGCAGCGGACCGTCCCCGGTCACCGGGCCGCCGGTCGGTCCGGCGGGGCCGGGCGAGCCGCCCGGGCCGCCGGGGACACCCGCACCGTCGAAACCACCCGGGACGCCGGGGACGCCGGGTCCGCCCTGGCCGAGGGGTCCGCCCTGGCCGTTCTCGCCGTTCTCGCCGCTCTGGCCGCTCTGGCCGCTCTGGCCGTTGCCGGTGAAGAAGGGCAGGTCGTCCCGGCGCGGTTCGCCGCCCGGCCGGGAACCGCCGGAGGGGGCGCCTCCGGGGCGGGCGCCTCCGGCCAGGGGGCCGGCAGCCAGCGCCTCGGTGACGTCGAAGGAACCGGTGCCGCCGCCGTGCCCCGGGGCGACCGGGCCACCCGTGGCACCGGGCAGCCCGGAGCCCTTGCCGCCACCGGCGCGGGAGCTCCCCCCGGGCGCCCGCATGGAGCCGACGACACCACCGGGGCGCCCGCCGGCTCCCGGCCGGGCACCGCCGGGGCCCTCGGCGCCGTTCACGCCCGTACCGGACCCGCTCGTACCGGATCCTCCGGCGGGGCCCGTGCCGCTCGCGGAGCCGCCCGCGTCCGAACCTCCGGGCATCCCGGCGCCGTTGGTACCACCGACGCCCTGACCGCCCTTGGCGGGGCCGGACTTGCGGGGCGCGAACCAGTCGCTGGTCGGCTTCTCCCCGGCCGGGGCCGCGGGTTCGGCGTCGGACGCCTCGCTGCCGCCGCCGGAGGGCGCCGGGGCGGTGTCCGAGGGCCATACGTCACCGCGGACGCCGTCACCGCGCAGGCCGCCGTCACCACTGCTCCCGGAGAAGCCGGTCACGTCGCTGCCGTCGCCCGGCGAGGCCCCGTAGGCGGCCGACCGCTCGCCCGACCCGTCCACCCCCCGGGTCCCCTGGGACCCCTCGGTCCGGGCGGTCCCGGACTTCTCGGCTTCGCCGCCCTCGGCGACGGTCTTGCGTACGACCACCGGCGGAATCGGCCGGGATCCGGGGATGTTGATCCGGATCCGGGTCGTCAGCGTGGTCTCGGTCTTGCGTTCCTCCGACTGCGTGCCCGAACGGCCCGCGTCCGCACCGTTGCCGGAGGGCGCCGGCACACCGTACGGCGGGGTCCCCGAGGGGTAGGCGGCTCCACCGCGCCCGTTGGGCCCGGAGGACGGAGTGTCAGTTTCACGACTCAAGGCAGGTTCTCCCGGTTGGCTCCGCCGCCCGTCACGACCTCACTCGCGTGGGGGTCCCCCCTGCACGAGCGCAGTCGAGCGTTTGGGGGAAGCTCGGCGGCGCGCACCACCATACTGGCCACTTCAGGCCCTTATCCCGGGACCGCCGGGGAAACCCACACCGGACCCGCACGGGGACTTGGGAAAGAAGCAGTACGTCACTCGCCAAGTCGGGCGTCGCGGCCGTCCGGTTGCCTCCCACCGCCCCAGGTGGCGCAGATCACAGCCACGGCCATGCCGCCGAGCAGGAACAGGTAGGAGCCGCCACCGGCGGCGAAGAAGAAGTCGCCTTCCGGCCGGCTCGCGGTGAGCAGCATGACGGCGATCAGCCAGCCGGCCGCGCCCGCCACGGCCCCGCCCCGGCCGCGCATGGCCCGAGCCCCGCCGAGGAAGAGTCCCGCCGAGCCGGCGAGGGCGAGCAGCAGCCCGCCGGGGAACCAGGCGGCCTGCACCAGCGCCCCGGCGATGGCGACCACCGCGCCGAGCACGAACAGCCCCAGGTAGGCGGCGGCCCGCCCGGCGGAGGGCGGCTTGAGGGGCTGGGCCAGCATGGAACCGCCGCCGCTCTGCGCGGGCCGGCGTCCGGACGTGCTCATCGGCGTGCCGCCCCTTCTCCGATCCCCGCGAACAGGTCGCTCTCGACGCCGCCCGGGTCGCCTTCGGCGCCCGCGTCGCCCCGCTCGCCGCGCACCAGCTCGTAGTACTCGGTCGTGAGCAGGGGCTGTGCGAGCTGGTTGGAAAGCGCGAAGTACGGCTCGGCCACCTCGATCTGGGTGGCGTGGGCGCGCATGGCGGCGGCCTTGGCCGCGGCGTGGGCGGTGCCGCCCTCGATGCGGGCGGTGATCCGCTCGTCGTCGACGACGCCGGGGACGTCGTCGAGGGTGGCGGCCTTGGCGAAGGGCAGCCCGGGCAGTTCCTGGTCGAGCCGTGCGAAGGCTGCCTCGCCGACAGAACGCGGCACCCGGTTCCAGTACGCCTTGGCGATCCGCCAGGGTGCGCCCAGGTCGGGGCGTACGGCGGGGTCGGCGGCGAGGTCGAGCGCGCGCATGGCGACGCGGTGGGCCTGGATGTGGTCGGGGTGGCCGTAGCCGCCGTTCTCGTCGTAGGTGACGAGGACCTGCGGGCGTACCTCACGGATCACGGCGACGAGGTGCTCGGCGGCCGAGTCGACGCCGGCCTGCCAGAAGCAGTCCGGGTCGTCGTTGTCGGCGAGCCCCATCATCCCTGAGTCCTGGTAGCGTCCGGCGCCGCCGAGCAGCCGGACGTCCGTGACTCCCAGTTCTCCCATGGCGGCGGTCAGCTCCTGCCGCCGGTGCGCACCGAGCGCGGCCCCGCCCAGGTGCCGCAGCCCGTCCGGGATGACCTCACCCCGCTCCCCCAGCGTGCAGGTCACCAGCGTCACCAGCGCGCCCTCGGCGGCGTAGCGTGCCATGGTCGCGCCGTTGTTGATCGACTCGTCGTCGGGATGCGCGTGCACCAGCAGCAGACGCCGATCGGGGAGTTCCGTCATGCCTCCACCCTACGAGGCACGGGACGCGACGCGGGACGGGTCCGGGGCCGACCCGCCCCGCGCCTCCCGGAGATCCGCTACTCGAAGATCTGTTCGGCAACCGGCACGGTCACGGCACGGGTGAGCCAGCGCCGCAGCAGCTCGGGGTCGTCACAGGCGGTGACCCGCTCCCGGACCGCGCCGGGCACGTCGAGGCCACGGGTCTCCAGGACGAGCAGGATGTCCTCGGCGCCTTTCTGGACAAGGCTTTCCGCGCGGACTTCGTCCTGGACCTGCGCACGGACTTCGTCCTGGACTTCCGCGCGGACTTCGTCCTGCATTTGCGCGCGGACCTCCGCACGGACTTCCTGGGCGAGGTACGACTTGTAGAAGGAGAGGTCCACGGCCACCAGGTTCCTCCAGGTTTCTGCGGCCGGGCGATTGCCGCCCAGGCCTTGTGCGGTGAAGCCGGGTCGGTGATCACGGGCATGTCGTGCGGCCCGGCCACCAGGGGATGCAGCGTGAGGGCGGGCCACTCCCGGGGGCCGATGGCCACCGGCCGGGAGGCCCACTCGGCCGCGGCCCGATCCTGGCAGACGACGAGCAGCAAGGGCGGGACCTTGTACTTCGTGTAGAGGTAGGACAGGTAGTACGCCCAGTTGGCGGGCTTGTCCGGGCCCTTCCCCGCTGCGCCTCCACGGCCACCAGGAGTGACTCGTCGTCGGCCGAGTCGAAACGCAAAAGCGTGTCGACCCGGCGCTCGACGGGCTGGATCTCGGTGAGATCGGTCGGCAGAACCGCCATGGACGTGGGCTGGACGAACGGAAGGCCCAGGACCTTGGACACTCCGGCGAACAAGCCGGGGTACTCCTGGAAGATGCGGCGCATCGCCTCGTGGGACGAATTGACCATGCGGTTCCTTGTTCGTTCTTAAAATACTGAATTCTTGTCACTTCGATAACGCGAGAGCACGAGTTCTGGTCACGGCAGGCGGAGTTCGGCCCAGACCGTCTTGCGCGGAAAGCGGCCCTCGGCGACGCCCCAGCGGTCGGCGAGGGCGTCGACGAGCAGCAGGCCGCGGCCGGACTCGGCGTCGGGTTCCGGCTCGGGCAGCACCGGAAGCCGGTCACCGCGCGTGTCGGTCACCTCGATGCGGAGCGTGCGCCCCACCACGTAGAGCGTGAGGCGGAAGCTGCGGCCGGGCAGGCGGCCGTGCGTGGCCGCGTTCGTCGCCAGCTCCGCTACGACGTGCCGCGCCGCCTCACAGGCGGTACCGGCGATGCCCCACTCGCGGAGCTGGTCGGCCGCGAGCAGCCGGGCCAGGCGGGCGCCTCGCGGCGTGGAGGACAGCAGCACGCTGAAGTTGCTTACCGGGGCGTCCAGTTGGTCGCGGGGCGCGGTGATTTCCTGATTCACGTCACTCAGCGTGGCCGCTGCGGCTTACCGTGAGGAGTGATTGACCCGTTGCGTAGAGTGACTGTCCAGGGCTTGTCCAGTGCTGTCCAGGATGTCGCCGGCGTTCCTACGGGTGAGGCGATGGCACCAGGAGGGGCGCGGATGTCGGTGGACGTGACTGTGGAGGAGACGGACGAGCCAGGCTGGGAGGTGGACCCGGACGACGACTGGGCACTCGCGGTCGTGGCCACCGTGGGACGGCAGTTGAAGCTGCGGCGGGAGGCGGCGGGCCTGCGGGCCGGTGAGTTCGCGGTGGCCGTCGGGTACGGGGAGGACCTGGTCTACAAGATCGAGGCGGGGAAACGGATCCCGCGCCCCGAGTACCTGGACATGGCGGACGAGGTCCTGAACGCGGGCGGCCTCATCGCGGCGATGAAGGAGGACGTGAAGAGGGTCCGGTACCCGAAGAAGGTGCGGGATCTTGCTCAGATGGAGGCGCGGGCGGTGGAGATCGGGGTGTACGTGTGCCACAGCATCAGTGGCCTGTTGCAGACCGAAGCGCACGCTCGGGCAGCGTTCGAGTCACGTCAGCCTCCGTACTCGCGGGAGGAGGTCGAGCGGATGGTCGCCGCCCGTGTGGCGCGACAGTCCGTCTTCGACAGAGACCCGGCCCCCTCCCTCAGCTTCGTACTGGAAGAGGCGCCACTGCGACGCCCACTCGGGGGCACAATGGTCTGGCGGCAGCAACTCGAACGCCTGCTTGAAGTAGGGCGGTTGCGCCATGTCACCTTGCAGGTGATGCCGACTCACTGCGAGATGCACCCCGGCTTGGACGGCAGGATCGAGTTGCTGAAGTTCACGGACGGCACGGCGGTGGGGCGCTCCGAGGGTGCTTTCAACGGCCGCCCGACCTCCGACCTGAGGCAGCTCCGCATCCTTGAGTTGCGGTATGGCACCCTGCGGGCGCAGGCCCTCCCGCCACGGGAGTCGCTGGCCTTCATCGAGCAACTGCTGGGAGACACATGAACTACAAGGCCGCCACCGAAGAAGCGTCCGACCTCGTGTGGTTCAAGAGCAGCTACAGCGACGGCAACGAAGGCGACTCCTGCGTAGAAGTCGCGCTGGACTGGTTCAAGAGCAGCTACAGCAGCAGCAGTGAGGGCGACTCCTGCCTGGAGATCGCCGCCGACCCCACCACCGTCCACGTCCGCGACTCGAAGTACACGGGTCGCGGCCCCCGGCTGGCCTTCGGGCCGTCCGCCTGGGCGGACTTCGTCCCGTACGCGTCCGGAGTGTGACGTCGTGTGGCTCGTCCAGCCGAGCTGGCGAGCCACACGCTCCCGATGTCCGCGCCGCCTCAGAACTTCAGGCTGCCGATCATCCCCGCCACGTTCTTGGTGAGTTCGCTGATCGTGGGGGCGACTGTCGAGGAGGCCAGGTAGAAGCCCAGGAGGACGCACACGACCGCGTGACCTCCCTTCAGCCCTGACTTCTTGATCAACAAGAAGACGATGATCGCCAGCAGCACCACCGCCGAAATCGAGAGTGCCACGGCGGCTCACCTCCAAAGATCCCAGGACGCGGGGGGTGTCGGGGGGTCGAACTATGGGGGCAGATAAATCCACACAACGGTCAGCAGGTTCATACCCACTATGCGCTAACGATCATAACTATCCGCACGCGCGCATCGGTCGGCGCACGGCCGCACAAGGGGGCGCATGGCCAATATGGTCTTGGTATGACGACCGAGCCAGTCTCCTTCCCCCGGCAGCACGCACGCACCCAGCGGTTCACGCTCGGCGCGCCGCGCGCCTTCACCGTCGCTCCCGACGCCTCCCGCGTCGTGTTCCTGCGCTCCGACTCCGGCACGGATCGGGCCAGTTCACTGCGGGTCCTCGACCTCACGGAGGGCACGGAGCGCGTGGCCGCCGACCCGCGCGCCCTCCTCGGCGGCTCCTTGGAGGACCTCTCGCCCGAGGAACGCGCGCGCCGTGAACGCACCCGCGAGGGCGGTGCCGGAATCGTTGCCTACGCCACCGACACCGCCGTGGAATTGGCTTCTTTCGCTTTGTCAGGACGGCTGTTCACGGCCGAGCTGCGGGCGGGGACGGCGCGCGAACTGCCCGTCCCGCGGCCGGTGATCGACCCGCGCCCCGCCCCGGACGGGCGGCACGTCGCCTACGTCGCCGGCGGCGCCCTGCGCGTGGTGGGCGCCGAGGGCGACGGCGACCGGGCGCTCGCCGAGCCCGAGTCCGAGTCCGTGACCTACGGGCTCGCGGAGTTCATCGCGGCCGAGGAGATGCACCGCCACCGGGGCTTTTGGTGGGCACCGGAGTCGGACCGGCTGCTGGTGGCCCGCGCGGACGACGCGCCGGTGCGGCAGTGGTGGATCTCCGATCCGGCGCACCCCGAGCGGGAGCCCCGCCAGGTCCGCTACCCGGCCGCGGGGACGCCCGACGCCGACGTACGGTTGTTCGTGATCGGGCTGGACGGGACGCGCACGGAGGTCGCCTGGGACCGGGCCCGCTACCCGTACCTGGCGAGTGTGCACTGGTCAGCGGCAGGTGCGCCGCTGCTCCTGGTGCAGGCGCGGGACCAGCGCAGCCAGCTGTACCTGGCCGTGGACCCTGAGTCCGGGGCCACCCGCATGGTGCACGCGGACGAAGATCGAACTTGGCTTGATCTTTTCCCCGGCACGCCCTGCTGGAGCCCCTCGGGACAACTCGTACGCATCGTGGACGAAGGGGGCGCCCGGGTCCTGGCGGTCGGTGAACGCCCGCTCACCGGTGCCCATTTGCACCTGCGTGCCGTGCTCGACGTGACGGCCGACGACGTGCTCGTGTCGGCCTCGGCGGGGGCGGAGGCGGCGAGTCCGGAGACCGGCGAGGTGCACGACTATCGCGTCAACGAGCTCGGCGTCGAGCG
>NZ_JBHJUW010000105.1:0-31929 GCF_042268205.1 Streptomyces sp. NPDC056160 | reverse complement strand
TCAGTTGCACTCGTGTCACGTACGACGGTCTACCGGACCAGACCGTGCCACGAAGGCACATCCCGCAGATTGATCACGACTCGATACGTGCCCTAAACGTCACGCTCAACTCAGTGGTGTTCCGTTCCAGCGGACAGGAGCTGACCACGAGCGGCACCTACATCGAAATGACCTCTCGCCTCCTCGAACCCACCCTCCTCGCCCTGGCGGCCCTTGCCGTACGCGGGCGCATCAAACGCTGATCACCCCTGCCGCGTGTTCAGCAACTGAAGAGGCAACCGTTATTTACCCCACCCCGGAACCTCCAGGGAACGGCCGAGGATTTGCTGAACAGTGAAGCAACTGATGCGAGGAGCAGTCCTGGCCGGTTTTCAAGAATCGTCATCAGCAGGCGGTGGCACGAACACACTGCACATCAACGACGACATGCACACGGGCACGGTCCAGGTGGTCTTGAGTGACAGACCTTCCGGCGGCGGCCGCGAGGTGCGCGTATCAGGGCAGTGGCGGTGCGCCTGACCACGCCACGCGCTAGGGATGCGCTGTAGCGGCCCGGGGCTGCAATGGGGGCCGGTCACGTGGTGGCCGGCCCCGGCGACTACTCGTCCGAGGCCCAGGTCGTGCCCCTTTCGGTGCGTCAGCGGCCGC
Organism: Streptomyces sp. NPDC056160; assembly: GCF_042268205.1. Classification (NCBI taxonomy): domain Bacteria; kingdom Bacillati; phylum Actinomycetota; class Actinomycetes; order Kitasatosporales; family Streptomycetaceae; genus Streptomyces; species Streptomyces sp. NPDC056160. The sequence goes on along the minus strand of NZ_JBHJUW010000105.1, from coordinate 31,281 downwards.
GGCCCTGCGGGGCTACGGGCGCGGGTGGTCCCGGACGATCTCCTGTGCCCGGGACACGACCTTGGCGAGCAGGTCATCGGCTTCCGCCGGGGTGCACTCGCGCTCCTGGACCACGGCCAGCCCCATGGTGCCGTCCGCTCCCGCCGCCATGGTCACGCGCGGGTCGGCGGCGCCCGGGCGGGCCAGGGCGTGGCGGCCCTGGTGGACGACCCGGCCGTCGCGGAGGATGGCGAGGCGGTCGGGGCCGGCCTCCATCCAGGGCGTCTCGAACGGGTCACCCCCGTACAGGTCGGGCGGGCCGGCGAACCATCCGGCCAAGGTGGCGTCCGGGGCGGTGTGGTCGACGAGGCGCAGCGCCCGGCCGTCGGCGCCGTCCTTGACCTCGTACGTCTCCGTCCAGCGCGGGACGCGGTCGGTGGCCTCGTAGGTGACCACCAGGCGGTCACCGGCCCGCGCCGGATACCACGGGGCACCGGTCAGGGCACCGTGCCCCCTGATCAGCGCCTCCGTTTGTGACAGGTTCCGTAGGGGTCTGGCACAAGTTCCGTGAGCCGGTTACGCGTTGTAGTTGTTGATCTTCTTGTGGTGGGTACGGAAGTCGCCCTGAAATCGTTCCTTGTGCGGGTGACGCGGCCGACATTCGGTGGCTGTGAACGAGGTGTTGTCCTGGCTCCAGGAGCTGTTGTTCCCGTCGGTCCCCGGCATCGCCGTCGTGGCCGTAGATGCGCACGGCGAGGCGATACGAGTCGAGGCCCGGTGCACGCCCGCCGGGGGAGCCTGACTGCGCCCACTGGACGGAACGGGTCCACAGCTCCTACCTGCGATTTCCGGCAGATCTGCCCGCTGCCGGGCGACGAGCACAGCTCGCGTTGCGGGTCCGGCGGTTCTTCTGCACGGCCTCGGCCTGCGACCGACGGACATTCGTGGAGCAGGCGCCGGGACTGACCCGCCGCCACGGCCGGGTCACAGAGCGGCTGCGCCAGGCGATGAGTGCGATCGGGCTGGCCCGGGCGGGCCGGGCCGGTGCCCGTCTCGCCCAGGTCATGGGCATCGCGACCAGCCGCACCACGCTGCTGCGACGGGTGATGGACCTGCCGGACCCGATAGCGACGCAGCCCCGCGCCGTCGGCGTGGACGACTTCGCGCTCCGGCGTGGCCACGTCTACGGAACGGTCGTGATCGACGCCGAGACCCATCAGGTCCTCGAGCTGCTGCCCGAACGCGACGCCGCCACCCTCGCCCCGTGGCTCGCAGCCCACCCCGGAATCGAGGTCATCTGCCGCGACCGCGCCAGCGCCTACGCCGAGGCCGCCGACACCGCCGCACCGCAGGCCCTGCAGGTCGCCGACCGGTTCCACCTCTGGCAGAACATCGCCACCGCGGTCGAGAAAGCCGTCGCCGACCACCGCTCCTGCCTGCGCGACCTACCGCCGCCAAGCCCAGAACCCGAGCCCGCATGGGAGACACCCGCCGAGGCGGCACCCGGCCAGGAGGCCGAAACGGATGACCCGACCGGTAAGTTCGCCGAGCGGGCCCGCGCCCACCACACCCTCGTCCACGACCTCCTCGCCCAAGGCATGAGCCTGCGGGGCATCGCCCACCACTTGGGCTGGGGACGGCACACCGTCCAGCGGTACGCCCGTGCCGCCCGCTGGCAGGACATGGTCAAGGGCCGCAGTCGGCAACTCCCCAGCAAGCTCGACCCGTTCAAGCCTTACCTGGCCGACCGTTGGGCCGAGACCGACGGGCACGTGGGCCTTGACCCCTGATCTTGGACACACGAGACACTGGATCCTGAGGATCTGAGAACGGACATCTCGTGGTCATGGAGCACTATCCGCCGGAGTTCAAGGCGGACGCGGTCGCGCTGTACCAGTCGCGCCCCGAGGCGACGATCCGGCAGGTCGCTGCCGATCTGGGCATCAACCTCGAAACCCTGCGGAACTGGGTCCGGGCGGCCGGCGCGAGCCGGCCACGGGGACGCCGCGCGGAGTCACCCGCCGAGCCACCCACGCCTCTGGAGGCGGAGAACGCCGCCCTGCGCCGGAAGGTCCGGCAGCTGGAGGAAGAACGCGAGATCCTGCGGAAGGCCGCGAAGTATTTCGCCGGGGAGACGCGCTGGTGAACCGCTTCCAGTTCGTCGCCGACCACCAGCGCCGCTACGGCGTGAAGCGGCTGTGCACCGTCCTCGGCATCGCCCGAACGAGCTTCTACTACTGGCGCAAGACAGCGGCCGTGAGGGCGGCCCGCCAGGCCGCCGACGCGAAGCTCGCTGACCGGATACGCGTGGTTCATCGTGCCTCGGACGGCACCTACGGCGTTCCCAGGATCACCGCCGAGCTCCGGGAAAACGGCGAGGTGGTGAATCACAAGCGCGTCGCCCGGGTCATGAGGACGATCGGGCCGGCCGGGCCCCGCCTGCGCCGCAGGCACCGCACCACCGTCCCCGACCCGGCCGCGGCGAAGGTCCCGGACCTGATCGGCCGCGACTTCACCGCGGCCCAAGCGAATACCAAGTACGTCGGCGACATCACCTACCTTCCCCTGTCCGGCGGGAAGTTCCGCTATCTTGCGACCGTGATCGACCTGGCCTCGCGGCGCCTGGCGGGGTGGGCGGTCGCCGATCACATGCGGGCCGACCTCGTCATCGACGCCCTGCATGCGGCCGAACGGACCCGCGGCAGCCTCGCCGGCGCCGTTTTCCACAGCGATCACGGGGCCCAGTACTGCAGCCGTGCCTTCGCCGCCGCCTGCCGCGAAGCGGGCGTCACCCAGTCCATGAGCGCGATCGGCTCCAGCGCGGACAACGCACTCGCCGAGTCGTTCAACGCGACCTGCAAACGGGAGACCCTCCAGGGCCGCCGGGCCCGGGACACCAAGCGCGAGGCCCACCTGGACCTCTTCCGCTGGCTGCACCGCTACAACACAGTCCGACGCCACTCCCGCCTCGGCCACCGCAGCCCGATCGCCTATGAGCGAGCACTCCAAACAACATCAACTACGCTGGCCGAAGCCGCATAACCCGTGTTCAGGATCAGGGGTCAAGGCCCATGATCCGCCATCCCATTCCCCCGGACATGTGGCTCGCGCTGCGATCCCTAGGCCTCCTGCCCCCAGGACTCGCTGCTGCCGGGCCCATCACCACGACGAAGGACGCGCCTGATGCAGCGAGCAGGAAGCGGAACAACGCCGGCCCGGCCCTAGCCTCCACGAAAGCCAGGGAGCGCTGCCAGGAGCCTAGGGCTCGCCACAGTGCTGGTGCTGTTGCTCACAGGAACCTGGCTGTTGACCGGGGTGCTGGTCGCCAAGGCAGATCCGTTCGCCATTGCCGCAGGCCGCGCCGGGACCAGTTTCATCGGCTTGGCAGCGCTCGCGGCTGCACGACCTGCGACCCGACGTTCGAGCTTGGACGTGCTGCGCGAGCGGCCCGGGGCGGCGACGGTGCTGGGCGCACTCGGCGTGTTCGGATACTCTACGGCCTCTGTCCTCGCCATCGCGCTGGTCGGCACGGCCACCACCAATGTCATCCTCTCGCTCCTGCCATGCGCCGTCTTCCTGCTGGGAGGAGCCCTCTTCCGGCAGTGGCCAGGCCGAACCGCGCTCGTCGGCACGACACTGGCCGTGGGCGGAGCACTTGCCTACGGAGCCCTCGACAGCCAGGGCGGACTGGGCACCCGCGGCCACACCACCACGGACCGCATCGTTCTCGGGATACTTCTCGCCCTCGCCTCAGTCGGCTGCATGGCGCTGTACGCCCACTACTACAACCGGCTCGTCGGCGACAGCTCGTCCATCGTCGCACTCCCAGCAGTGTTCGGCGCCGGGACGGCCATGCTCCTCGTCCCCGCGTTCAGCCTCGGCTCGCTCCCCCAGGTATCCGCATCAGCATGGGGCGTGCTGCTGCTCCTGGGCTGCGGGATCTACGTCCCCACCTACATCATCCAACACGAACTGCTACGCCTGCGAGGTCCGCTGTTTACCACCAGTGCCTCGCTCGTCGTGCCCTTCTTGGTACGGCTTTGCACCTGGGCACTGGGGCGGGCGGTCGCGCCGAGCCCGCTCGTGCTCGCTCTGCTCGCCGTCTGCTGCATAGGCGTACGCCTGACCCTGGTCCCCTCCGACAGTTCCCAACCGTACCCCCAAGCCCGGTAGCCCCTGCGAAATCAGGACCTGTGACAGCGGCGACGTCGGCTCGCGAACAAGGCAGGGGCGTGTCGAGGAGTATCAGAGGCCCCTGCTCGTGCCCGTGAGCACCCGTCAGCGCCCCCGCCTGACGACACGACCAGGACGACCGGCCCGCGACCAGCGATGGCGGGCAGCCGGCTCGTCCAGGTCAGCGCCGTGTTCATACACTGCGCCGACAACCCCAACTGCTCGACCACGAGCTTGCGCGCCGATGTCCTCACCGCCTCGACATCCCCAAGGTCGCCACCCCCGACCAGGTTCAGCACCCCGGGCAGCCGCGCGAGGTGTGGGTGAGCATCGGCATCCCGTACGACACCGAGCAGCGCACCGTGTGGCTCCCTGCGGTCCTGGTTGACGGCGTCACGGAGCTGGTCCGCGAGGAGACCGAGAAACTCGACCCCACCGGCTCACCGGGAAGTACTTCGCGGTGGCGCCCGTGGTGTTGCCGCCGTGGACCAGGGTGATGCTGTCCTGGCGGACGAACCACTGCGAGGAGTCAGCGGAGTTCATGTCCGTGGCCTACGCGTGGACCTTGCCGATGGACAGGTCGCCAGCGACCTTGAGGTTGACACCGTCGATGTCCACGATCACCTCGCCACCCGCGTCCGACGCCGCCTCGCCGGCCAACCGCCATACGCGCTCGCGGACTTCGGCTCGTGCCCGCCGGATCGAGGTGAGAGCCGGGGGCCCCGGCCGCGGCCAATGTGTCGATCAGGCGGGAGATGGTCGGGTCGGAGGCCACCGGCCCGAACACCGCGGGCTCGGCCCGCACCATGCCGACGTCGGCCAGGCAATCCCCGCCCAGGGCCACGGCGAGCGCCACATCCATCAGGAGCTTGCCCGGATCATGGGCCGCCCGCGCTTTGCGCCACGGCGCTAGAGCCGCCGACACTGCCGCGTCCAGCCCTGCCTTCCAGGCGGTCTCGACCAGCAGCACGGCACCGGAGTGCGAGATCGCCCCGCGACCGTCACCCTCGACCCGAACAAGCGGATACGTTCCGTTACGCTTCTTCACTCGAGGAGTGCGGCTCCCTTGACGACGACCAGCATCCCAGACAATTCCCATCGCCCCAGGTCGGACGCACTCCTCGACTATGTGATCACCCCTCGGACGGCCCCACTCGCGACGGCGCGAGGCTAACGTCGCACCGGGTACCGCAGGTGAAGGGCACGGCGTCCCTGGACGACGATCGGGTCGTCGAGGAGTTGGTGGCCCCGCGCCAGCTTCGTGAAGTAGGAGATCCCCTCGCCGAACAGCACCGGCACGAGGCTGACACATACCTCATCCACCAGACCGAGATCGAGCGCCTGCTGGCTGATCGTCGCGCTTGCGATAGTGACGTCCTGATCGCCGGCGATCTGTCTGGCCCGGGTGACCGCGGCTTCGACTCCATCGACGAACGTCGTCGTGGACCACTTCGTGGCGGCGTCCTCAGGCGCGCGATGAGTGACCACGACGACAGGGGCGCCTGCCGGATGTTTGTCACCCCATCCATGGGCGATGTCGAACAGGCGCCGGCCGGCGACGAGTGCACCGCAGTTGCCGGTCAACTCTTGTAGCGCCTGCGCACTGGCGTCGTCGACCTGAAACGAAACGGTCTCGTTCGGGTTCGGCACGGTCACCTCCCCCGCCTCATACCAGTCGAACAGTTCCCCGACGTGGTCATTCGGATCCGCAACGAACCCATCCAGCGACATCGTCATGTGAGTGAACACTTTGCCCATCGCGGGCCTCCGTTGTGCTTGTTGGCTGTCACCCGTATCGACCTCCTATGACCGTGAAACTCATCGGCGACCGGCGAGAGACCTACGGCGGCGTCGGCTCACCCGGGAAGGCGGGCCAGTAACGAATGAGCGACATCTGATGATCAAGGTTGCTGCGACCAATCGATCACGAACCGGGGTCGCGCTCGCATGCCATCTTCCTGCTCGATGCCCTTCTGGCGCTGCGAGGACGTGGTCGAAACGCACCTGCCGGTGCCGGTGCTGTGCGGGGTCAGCGGCCTGCCAGCTCTCGTTGAGGTACTGGATCGGTGCCTGACCAGCCGGACCCCGGTACTGAAACGGGGCGTGCGCATCATCGCCGACACCGCAGCGCCGGATAGCACGGCACTGGCCTGCGTCACCACACCACGACCGTCGCTCTCGACACGGGCACACGGTTCGAGCCCCCTCATGACGAGGGTGAGGAGATCATCGAACCCGGCTCGTTCTGACCCGCTGGGGGCCGGTCAGCGCCGCCTCGGCCCCCTACCGCCGGCTGACTCCGCAGCGGGTGGCTCGCTTCCTCAAGGAGCTGAGTAAGCCCCACGCTACCGTCATCGCGGCCGCCGCAGCTATCGGCATGAGTAGCGCGGCGATCTACCAGCGACGCCGCCGCGACAAGGACTTCGTCAAGGCCATGGACGCCGCGCGGCAAGCCGCCCGACAGGCCGATCCCAAACGGTGACCCTCGAGGTGCCTGCTTCGTTGAACCGGTAGGCACGCCTAGTTCCGTCCCCCCGGCAGCCGTGCCCGTTCGGGGGCGCCCCGCCTACCTGACTGGGGGGCCGCCCCCGACTCACCGCATCCGCGTCACCGTGAGCACGCGCGCCGGGTGCTGCCCGCGAGGACCTCCACGATCGGGCCGTCCGCGTCGAGCGCCCTGTAAGCCTCACCCGCCCCGGTCACACCACGCCCGGCTGCGGTCCAACCGGTCAGGCGCACACCGACCTGGGTGGAGAGCAGGGTTGTCAGCCGCTGAGACAAAGCCACGCGCCCGCCGGGGAGCCGTACGGCCAGGCGCTGCGGATGGCTGTGCGGCCCGGTGAAGCCGACGACCGTGCCGTCGACGGTGTCGGCGTGGCGCTGCTTCTTCCAGATGCGCCGGTCGCCGCGGTACAGGCTCGTGGCGTGCTTCCAGAACGTGGCCGAGCGCGAGGCTGTCAAGTCGGCAGGGGCTGTGTCGGCGAAGGCCGTGGACGACCAGCTGATCGACGAGCTGGTGAGCCGGGCCCAGGCGGAGGGCCTGCAGCTGACCGGCGAGGGCGGTCTGCTCCAGCAGCTGACCAAGCGCCTGTTGGAGTCCGCCCTGGAGGGTGAGATCACCGACCATCTCGGCTATGACAAGCACGTTCCGGCCGGGAAGAAGGATCACCCCAACATGCGAGGGGAGGACGTTGGCGAACATGGTCACCGACCCTGAAGGGTCGGATCACCCCAACATGCGTGAGGAGGACAGCTTCCAGCCATCCAGCGGTCCTAGATGTATTGATCACGAGCGTTGTTGACACTGGTGGGTCTGAACATGGCGAAGACCTCCGATGTGGTGGAGCTGTCTAGGAACACACCGCACGGAGGTCTTCGTGTCCCACCGTAATGCCCGGCTGACCGTTCACGGCAGGCGGCTGCTCGTCGAGCGTGTCCGTTCGGGCCGTCCTGTCGCTCATGACTGGAGGCGAGTCCGCTCGGGCCGGACGGGGGCGGCACCCAGGGGGGCACCGGCGTGAGCGGCCTCGGTGCCGACCGCCCTCTCGGTGCCCGCGGCGTCTGCGAGGGCCGCGGTGAAGGCGGCCAGGGCCTCCGCGTAGCGCTCGGCCAGGGCGGCCCGGTCGAGCACCGGTGGCGCGAGATTCAGTACGGGCCCGTCGGCGAGGAGGCGGAGCACGTCGGGGTCGTCACGGAAGTACTCCAGTTCCTCGCCGACCACGGCACGGAAGCGTTCGGCGTGCCCGACGACGAACAGCAGGCGCACCGGTGGCGTGTCGTGTGGACGCGCACGGAACTCCAGAAGCAGCGGGACGACGTCCGCGCGCACCAGCGAGTGCAGATGGCTGTCGACGTCGGAGCGCAGGTCGGCCTCGTCCACCACGACCAGCGCGGGCCTTAAAGCGAGCCGCAGGAGCCGGTGCCCGGCACCAGTTGGTCTTCGTCGACCGGTTGGTGGCCACGCTGATAGATCTGAGGCACGACTTGCCGCACTCGGTGCTGGGGCTGCTGTTCGGTGTCGATCGTTCCACCATCACCCGAGCCGTCAGGGAGATACGCACCCTCCTGGCCCAGCGGGGCTGCGCCGTCCCCGACCGGCCTGGCCTGCAACTGAAGACACTGACGGACGTGTTCGCCTGTCTCAGGCAAGAAGAAACAGAACACCATGAAGGCCACTGTCGTTGCCAACCACCGAGGTCTCACGTTATGGACCGACGCCCTGCGGCCTGGGCGGATGCATGACGCGACCGCGGCCCGCAACGAGGGCATCGCCGTCTGCTTCCAGCACTTTCCCGACGTGGAGGTCCTCCTGGACGACGGCTACCTCGGTCTCAGACGCGAGCACCCCGGCCAGGCGATCACACCACCCAGGAAGCCGAACAAGAGCGCACTGCCGCCTGTGCACGCACGCTGGGAACGCGACCGCCACTGGCACTCCTCCGACCGCATCACTGTCGAGCACGCCCTCGCCGACCACAAGCGCTGGAAGCAGCTCACACGCTTCACCCACCGGCGCGGCAACCTGCCCGACACCTACCGCGCCATCGCCGGCCTGGTGTCCGACCGCACCTCGACCATCTGAACCGCACCCCTGAAACGGGCCTCCACGACCTCACCCGCTATCACGCACCAACTCGTTATGCAGCAGGGCCTCACCGCTCGAGCTCGCATGGGCGAGCGCGAGGAACCGCTCGATCCGACCGAGATCCAGTTCGGCCGCGAGCAACACACAGATGACGACATGATCGATGTTAGTGGCCAGCACCTGGCCATCGGAACGCTTGGACGACGTCGACCGCACGAACGCGGTACGGCGAGGCAGCAGTGTCCGCACATACCGCGGGTCGCTGTCCTCCGGGTCGACAGCGACCCAGTCCCCCGTGCACACGACCTTCATCGGGTCACGAGGGACGACGAACTCGGTGTCGGCAGGACGGTACCGACCGCGGTGACGACGTCGCATGGCCGCGGTCGACACGTACGACACGGCCGGGCAGGAGGCCCTGCTCGGTGTACGGGACGAACTCCGACTCCCAGCCCTCGTCCCAGCCGTACGGGACCAGAGGGTGCGGCGAAGACGAAGAAGCGGAACGAGAAGAGAGATTCAAGGGGAACCCTTCACAAGAGCGGCCCCGGCTGCCCGCGCTCGCAGGCGCGGAAGAAACGGAAAGAGGTCAGCCGGAGGCCACAGAGGTGGAGTGGATGATCTTCTGGTTGCGGGCAGCGTCCATCAAAGAGACAGTCATCGGTCACACCTCCCGTTCCTCACTCAGCCGACAACTGCCGTACGAAGCAATCCTCACCATAGAGTGGCGCGTATTCAGGTGCCAGCGGAACAGATTGCCGGACAGCGCCGGCCAGGGCATTGTCGGAAGTCACAGCTGAAGTTGCTCCCCGCTCAGCCGGTGCCGACCGGAGCCGTAGCCAAGTACGCCACGCCGAGCAGCGGGGCATCCGCCGGGAACTGCGCCGACTGAATGACAATGCGCCTGGCTTGGGCCAGCCCGGCCTCGGCAAGTCCCGCGCGCAACGGTTCGGCGATAAGATCCCATGACCCCGCGATGGATCCACCAACGACGAGAACCGTCGGCTCGAATGTCACCAACAACGGCCCGAGCACCCTTCCCAGCGCGCGGAACGCCTGGGTGAACACACCAGCGGCGGCGCGCTCTCCCCGCCGGGCCCGATCTGCGATCTCCTGGACATCGGGCGCCGGCGCTTCGCCTGTGGCTTGCGCGTAGGCTCGCCGCAGGGCGCGCCGGGACACGGTCTCCTCGAGCGGCCTGCCCGCATGCATGAGCGTGTGCACTCGTCCTTCGGGCGGGATCCCAGGGCCGTGGCGCAGGACACGGCCGTCTCGGACAAAGCAGGATCCGACGCCGGTTCCCAGGGTGATCCCGACAACTGAGCGTTGCCCACGCGCGGCCCCGGCCCACCATTCGCCGAGCACGAACGCTTCCGCATCGTTGTGGAAGCTCAGGCTGCGCACGTCGGGCAACAGCCCGGTCAGGGCGGCACGAAGGTCGAAGCCACATAGCGCGTCGAACTTCCCGACCCCTTCGTACCGTCCGATGCCGTGTTCGTAATCGAAGGGACCGGGCAGCGCGATGGCCCACCGGCCTCCCCTGTGCGCGGGCAGGCGTTCGGCGCAGCGGACGAGGGCCGCCAGGAACTCCTCTGCGGTGCTATTACCGTCGAGCGGCTCGCGAATCGTCTGTCCGTACAGGAGGCTGCGGGTCGCGACGTTCACGCGTGCTGCGGCCACGTGGGTGCCGCCGATGTCCATGACCGATATGACGGTCCCGTTGTCAACGTTCATCGCACCAGGGCCTTCACGTAGCGGACCGGGCCGGTTCCCAGGGCGCGTACACGGTAGGCGCCGACCGAGGCGGGGACAGTCAGCGTCTCGGCGTAGGCGAGCTCGTAGCGGTGTCCGGTGTTCGTCTCCAGTGCGATGCCGTCGCCCTCTACGACATTGAGGACGTGGAAGCGGCGGTCCGTGACGTCGTCGACGATGGCGTCCGCCGCGAGTTCGAAGCGCCGGACCTCGAAGAACATTTCCGGGAGCCGGCCGATGAGGTCCTCGCGCCAGCCGGCGCCCGAGCGGAGGGTCCGCGGTTCCTGGACCAGGTCGCGTGCCACGGCCTCCCCCGACCGGGCGGCGTCGAGGTTCTCGAAGGCGTGCCCGACGTGGACGGGGCGCTGCTTGCCCGCACTGTCCGTGCGCAGCCAGTCATAGAACCGGAGGCTGTAGAGGTAGGGCGTCGCGCTGATCTCCAGAACGACGTTGCCCTCTCCGCTGCCGTGCGGGGTGCCGCCGGGGATGAGGAAGAGCTGGTGCGGTTCGGCGGGGAAGGTCTGGACGTGGCGTTCGATGTCGAACGGCATGCCGTCGTGAAGCGCCCGGTCGGCCTCGCGCCGGAACGCGTCGAGGTCGACGCCCTCGCGCAGGCCCAGGTACACCTGGCGGTCGGGTCCACCGACCATCATGTAGTAGGTCTCGTGCTGGGTGTAGGGCCAGCCGAAGACCCGCTGCATGTAGTCGGACTGCGGGTGGCAGTGGACGGACAGGTTCCCGCCGCCGACGGTGTCGAGGTAGTCGAAGCGGATCGGGAAGGACGTGCCGAACGTGGCGTGCACGGGCTCCCCGAGGACCTCCTTGGGATGTAGGAAGACCAGTGTCTGGAGCGGAAGTTCGACCTGCGGACCGTCCGGGGTGCCCACGAGGATGCCGCTCTCCGGGGCGATGAGCTCGTAGCCCAGCGCGGTGTTGGCGGCTGCACGGTTGAAGCCGAGCTGTTGCTGTGCCCAGTGTCCGCCCCAGGAGGTGGTGTTGAAGGTGGGCCGGGTGCGGAGTGGTTGGGTAGCCAGGCCGGCGAGCGCATCGCGCAGTGCCGGCCCGTCCAGCCAGGCCGGCGCTTGGGGGTTCTGGGTGTCCAGCCACAGGTCGACGTCAGCGACGACGGCGTCGCGGTGGCGGTCCAGCACGGGCCAGTCGATGTAGAACAGGCGGCGCGTCGTCCCCGCGCCGGTGCCGTCCGGCTGGCCGAGATTGCGGCCGGTGCCGGCGGTGATGTAGGCCTCTGCGTACCGCTTGGGCAGGTCGGCGTACCAGAGCCTGTCGTGCGCGACCAGGGCGGCCCCTGGCCCGAGGACGATGGTCACGGCGTCGGGGGCGGCCTCGGCCTGCGGTGTCTCGGTGAAGAAGTCGGCCAGGCTCGCCTGGCACAGCGGGGCGAAGTCCGTGTCGTGTTCGAGCGCCGCCGACGCGGTCAGGGCGAGGAGGTCCTGCCACGGGGCGAAGTGATCGCGCATGTCGATCTGCTTCGCGGTGAGTCCGCGGGCGGCCAGCGCGTCGCATGTCCCGGTGGTGAGCGCTTCCCAGTCGACGGCCGCCGGTCCATCGACGGCGAGAACCTGACCTGGTGTGAGGCCGGCGACCGCCTCCCGGTACCCGGAGCTGACCGTGCCGGTGATGATGTGACAGGGGTCGGCTTCGTAGCTGCGAACTGGCGACATGCCATGCCCTTCTTGAAGATTTGTCAAGGCGGTTCAAGGGGTCTCGCTCCCTCCGCTGTCCGGGCGGCGTATGTCGTGCGCTCAGCTGGACAGCCGCTTGCGTGCTCCGACCGGATCGGTGCCGATCAGGCAGTGGGGCCGAGGCCAGTAAGGGTTTCGAGGTGAGTCCGGAGATGGACTTCGGACGGTCATGTGGCGTGGGTCGGCAGGGCCAGGACGATCTCCGGCGCCGGCTGCCGACGTGGTTCGGCCCTGCCGTCGACGGAACTTCACTCAGCGCGGCGCGGTGGCCTGTACCACGCCGAGCAGACGGGTTACTTCGGCGGTCATCGCGCTGCGGCCGGGGCCGAGGTAGCGGCGGGTGTCGACCAGCTGCGGCTGTTCGGCGAGGACTTGGCGGACGGCGGTGGTGAAGACCTGGTTGAGGTGGGTGGCGATGTTGACCTTCGTCATACCGTGCTCGACGGCCCGGGTCAGATGCGCGTCGGCGACGCCGGAGGAGCCGTGCAGGACCAGCGGCACCGGAACGGCGGCGCGTAGCGCGGCGATCAGGGCGAAGTCGAGCTCGGCGTCGCGGGTGAGCATGGCGTGCGAGGTGCCGACGGCCACGGCGAGCGCGTCCACTCCGGTGGCGGCGACGAATGCGGCGGCCTCGGCGGGGTCGGTACGGGCGCCGGGGGCGTGCACGCCGTCCTTTCCGCCGACCTCGCCGAGTTCGGCCTCCACCCAGACGCCGGCCGCGTGGCAGTGTTCCACCACCTCCGCGGTGGCCCGCACGTTGTCGTCGTAGTCGAGCGCGGAGGCGTCGAACATGACGGAGGGGAAGCCGAGTTCGACGGCCTCGGCGACCAGGCCGACCGAGGTGGCGTGGTCGAGATGGACCGCGACCGGGACATCGGCGGCGCGGGCGACAGCGAGCGTCGCCGCGGCTGCCGGTGCCAGGGCACCGTGGTAGCGGACGGCGTTCTCGCTCAGCTGCAGCACCACCGGGACGCCCGCGGCCTCGGCGCCGGCGACGATGGCCTCGACGTGTTCGAGTTGGATGACGTTGAACGCGCCGACGCCGCACGCTGCGTCGGCCGCGGGGGTGACGATGCTGCCGGTACCGGTCAGGGGCAACACAGGCTCCTCACGTTGCTCAGGGTTCGGATGTCCACGCGCTCTCGCAGGACGGCGTGGACGGCGGGGTCGAAGTCACCGGCCAGCGGCGACGCGACCGCGGCGGCGGAAAGGGCCACCGCCTCGGCGAGCCGCTCGCGCCAGGAGGTGCCGGCGACCAGGCCGAGGGTGAGCGCCGCCACCGCGGCGTCGCCCGCGCCGGTGGGGTTGCCGGCCAGTCGCTCCGGCGGCCTGGCCTGCCAGCTGCCATGAGAGGTGACGGCGATGAGACCGTCGGCGCCGAGGGAGGCGACGACGGACGCGGCTCCGGCCTCCCGCAGGGCGCCCGCGGCGGCGACGGGGTCGGTCGTGCCGGTGGCGGCGACGAGCTCGTCCGCGTTCGGTTTGACAAGGGCCGACCCGGCCGCCAGCGCCGAGCGCAGGGCAGCGCCGTCGGCGTCCAGGACCGCAGGCACCCGGTGACTGGCCGCGAGGTGGACGAGTTGGGCGTAGGCGTCCTCGGGCAGCCCGGGCGGCAGGCTGCCCGGGAGCACAACGGCGGCGGCGGACGGCAGCAGCCGGTCGAGGTGGTCGAGCAGGCGGGTCCACTCCTCCGGGCGGACCACCGGGCCCGGTTCGAGCAGGATCGTGGTGTCGCCGGCGCTCTCGTCGACCACGGCGACCGTGCGGCGGGTCTCGCCGGTGATCGCCAGCAGGTGCTCGGGCAGCCGGGCGGCGGCGAGGTCGCGCCGTAGCGCACTGCCGGCCGCGCCCCCGGCGAGGCCGGTCACGACGGTCTGGTGTCCAAGGGCGTGAAGCACCCGGGAGACGTTGACGCCCTTCCCACCGGCCCGTTCGACCACCGTGCGGACCCGGTTGCTGCCCTGCGGGCGCAGCCGGTCCACCCGGTAGGTGAGGTCGAGCGCGGCGTTCAGCGTGACGGTGAGGATCATCCGGGTCTCCGGCGGGCCGGAACGGTCCGGGCGGGCGCGGTGGTGCTCGGGGTCATCGAGCGCTCCGCACGGGTCAGCAGGTCACCGGCGAGCAGCGCGGCGCCCTGGCAGCCGGCCTGGTGACCGAGTTCGGCCGGGACGATCTCCGGGGCCGTCCGGAAGGCGAGCCGCCTGACGACCGCCGCGCGCAGCGGCCCGAAGTATGGTTCGCCGGCCCGGGCGAGGCCGCCGCCGATCACGATGCGTTCGGGGTCGAGCAGGGTGATGGCCGTGGCGAGGCCGCCGGCGAGCGCCTCGATGGCCGCCCGCCAGACCGCCACCGCGGTCCGGTCACCGGCAGCGGCGCGTTCACCGACGGCCTTCGCCGTGATGCTGGGCTCGCCGGTGGCGGCGGTATAGCGGCGGGCGCCGGCCGCGGCGGAGGCGACCGGCTCCAGACAGCCCAGCCCGCCGCACGGGCACGCCCCGACGCCGGATCGCACCGGTAGATGGCCGAGTTCGCCGGCCATCGCGTGGCTGCCGGCCAGCGCCTGCCCGTCGACCATCAGCGCGGCGGCGATCCCGGTGCCGACCGGGACGAACAGGAAGTTCCGGCTGCCGCGTCCGGCGCCGAGCCGGGCCTCGGCCAGGCCGCCGGCCCGTACGTCGTGCCCGATGGCGACCGGGATGCCCAGTTCCTCAGTAAGCCAGTCGCGGACCGGCAGCCGCCGCCAGCCGAGATTGGCCGCCAGCACCGAGACTCCGGACGCCTCGTCGACGATCCCCGGCACCGCGATACCCGCGGCCGCCGGCCGGTACCGCTCTGCGAGTTCGGCGGCGGCCGCGACCACGGTGTCCAGCACCGCGTCCGGCCCGCGCTCGGCGCCAGTGAGCCAGCGCTCGCTGTCCCGCAGGGTGCCGTCCGGGCCGGCGACTCCGCCCTTGATGTAGGTGCCGCCGATGTCCAGTGCGATCGTCGTCGCCGTCATGGCTGGTTCAGCACGATCGAGCGGGTCAGGTTGCGCGGCTGGTCCGGGTCCAGACCACGGGCCTCGGCGATCTCCACCGCGAGGCGCTGGGCGCGGACCAGGTCCGCCAGCGGGTCCAGTGTGGTCACCGAGGTCATGGCGCCGATCGCCCGGACCTCGTCCAGCAGCCTGGCGGGCGGCTCGCCGAAGAACCAGACGACGGTGTCCGGCGCGGTGATGCTGACCGGGCCGTGCCGGTATTCCATCGCCGGGTAGGACTCCGTCCAACTTCCCGATGCCTCGCGGAGCTTGAGCGCTGCCTCGTTGGCCAGGCCAGTGGTCCAGCCGGCGCCGACAAAGGTGAACTGGCGGGCCGTCACCGATCCTTCGGGCAGCGGCAGGCTCAGCGCCCGCTGCGCCTGCTCGGCTAGGTCGGCCGGCGCCAGGCCGAGCCGACCGCGCAGCAGGGCCAGCGCGGTGGTGGCGAACCTGGTCTGCACCACCGACTTCTCGTCCGCGAACTCCATGTCCACGACGGTGTCGGCGGACGCGCTGATCGGGGTGGCGAGGTCGCCGGTGAGCGCGACCCTCGGCATCCGCCGCTCCGCCCGGGCCAGGGCGTCGAGCACCTCGGTCGTGGTGCCGGAGCGGCTGATCGCCACCAGTCGGTCGTAGTCGCGGGCGGCCGGGAACTCGGAGGCCGCGAAGGCATCTGTCTCCCCCAGTCCCGCCGCCTCACGCAGCGACGCGTACGCCTGCGCGATGTACAGCGAGGTGCCGCAGCCGATCACCGCCACCCGCTCGCCGCGCTCCGGCAGCCCGGCGGGCGCCAGTTCCAGCGCCCGGCGCCAGCACTCCGGCTGGCTGGCGATCTCCCGCTCCACATGGCTCACAACGGCCTCCCAATACAAAGAACCTGCAACACGAGGATTGAATCTGATCTATTCATGGCAATAAGACGTAACTTTGAGCAAACTTGTGCCAAATATGGGCAACATCGCGCAGTCGAGGCGGGCTATCGGATGGCCGCACCGAGCCGGAAGTCGTCGGCAACGCCGTTGGTCGGCGCCGCACCCCGGGACCGGCCGGCCCGGATGCCCGTCCGGCTCAGCCAGGCCGGTCGCTCACCAGAACGACCTCGAGCCGTCGCGGCCCGTGTACTCCCTCGACCCGGTCCAGCTCGATGTCGCTGGTAGCGGACGGACCGGAGATCCAGGTCTGCGGCCGCACGGGGTCCAGCCGGCGCAGGGCGCGCGGCACGGAGGCGACGATCTGGTCCGCGCGGACCACGCAGATGTGGTGGTCGGGAACGAGGGTGAGGGCCCGTCGGCCCTGTGTCGTCCCCGCGTCCAGCACGATCGTGCCGGTCTCCGCGACGGCAAGCGCGCAGCCCGTCAGGGTGCTGTCGACCGAGTCCAGTCGACCGGCCGTCAGCGCGGGCCCGTCGGTCAGCACGCGCACGCCGCGGACGGCCGCCAGCCACTCGGGGGGCAGATCCGCCGGGACGGCCAGTGACCGAGCGCCTCGCTCTGTCAGCAGACGGGCGATCAGCCCCGGCAGCTCGCCTGGGGCGGCGTGGTGGACGATCGCGCGGTAGTCGGCCAGGTTCTCGGCCAGCACCGTGAGCATGGTGGCCGGATCCTCGGGGATGCGCGCCGCACGGTAGTCGCGTCGCACCGGGATGTCGGCCGATTCCGTCGGCACATCGGCCGACGCGGTGCGGATCCTGGCGAGGACTCGCTCTCGGGAGTTGCTCATCGCGGGTCGGTCCTCTCCCCGTGGTTCTTCCTCCACCAGTCCCGGAAGGTCTGTTCCGGCATTGCGGGCAGGTCACGGGTGTCGCTCCACGCCTTCGGCGGCCCGGGCAGCGGCAGCCGGCGCGGGTGCAGGCGGCGGGTGCGTGTGGCCGCCCGGGTGGCAGCCGAGTAGGCCGCCGGGTGGTCGAGCAACCAGGTCGCGGCCCGGACCACGGCCCGCTCGACACGGTGCCCCGTGCCCTGCTCGGCGACCTGCTCGCGGAGGTGGACCAGCACCTCGGGGATGTCGATGGCGACCGGGCACACCTCGTAGCAGGCCCCGCACAGCGACGAGGCGTACGGCAGTGAGGCGTCCACCTCGCTGTGCAGGCCGCGCAGTTGCGGGGTGAGGATGGCGCCGATCGGCCCTGGGTAGGGCGATCCGTACGCGTGACCGCCGACCCGCTCGTAGACCGGGCAGACGTTCAGGCAGGCCGAGCAGCGGATGCACCTCAGCGCCTGCCGCCCGACCTCGTCGGACAGGGTGTCGGTACGGCCGTTGTCCAGCAGCACGAGGTGGAAGGCGCGGGGGCCGTCGCCGTCGGTGGTGCCGGTCCAGACTGAGGTGTACGGATTCATCCGCTCGGCGGTCGAGGAGCGCGGGAGCAGTTGGAGGAACACCTCCAGGTCCTGCCAGGTGGGCACGACCTTCTCGATCCCGACCACCGAGATCAGCGTCTCGGGCAGGGTCAGGCACATCCGTCCGTTGCCCTCCGACTCCACCACGACCAGGCTGCCGCTCTCCGCGACGATGAAGTTCGCTCCGGATATGGCGACTTTGGCCCGTAGGAACTTCTCCCGCAGGTGCCGCCGGGCCGCCTCGGCGAGGTCGGTCGGATGGTCCGTCAGCCCCTCGGGGGCCGGCCGGCCCCAGCGGCCCATGGCGTCGCGGAAGATGTCGCGGATCTCGCCTCTGTTGCGGTGGATCGCCGGGACGAGGATGTGCGAGGGCAGATCGTCGCCCAGTTGCACGATCAGCTCGGCCAGGTCGGTCTCGTACGCGCGGATCCCCTCGGCGGCGAGCGCCTCGTTGAGCCCGATCTCCTGGGTGACCATGGACTTGACCTTGACGACCTCACGCTCGCCGGTGGTCTTGACCAGGTCTGCGACGATCCGGTTGGCCTCGGCGGCGTCGGCGGCCCAGTGCACCGTGCCGCCGGCTCTGGTGACGGCCTCCTCCGCCTGGAGCAGATAGCGGTCGAGATGTCGCAGCGTATGGTCCTTGATCTCCTTGCCCGCAAGGCGCAGCTGCGCCCAGTCGTCCAGTTCCGCGACCGCCCTCACGCGCTTGTCGCGGATAGTGCGGGTGGCGTGGGTAAGATTGGCGCGCAGCCGGCTGTCCTGGGTGAAGGCGGCGGCGGCCTTCGGAAACGCCGGCATGCCGAGGTAGGTGCCGCTCATGCCGCCGCTCCGCTCGCGGTTGGCTCGGTGGAGGCCAGGATCTCGGCGAGGTGGACGGTCCGCAGTGGAGCGTCCTGGCGCCGGAGTGTCCCGGCGAGGTGCATCAGGCAGGAGTTGTCCGCCCCGCACAGCACCTCGGCTCCGGTCGCGAGCGCGTTGTGCGCCTTGTCCTCGCCCATCGCGGCGGAGACGGCGGCGTTCTTGACCGAGAACGTGCCGCCGAACCCGCAGCACTCCTCGGCGCCCGGCAGCTCGACGAGCGTCAGACCCCTGACCGCCTCCAGCAGCAGCCGGGGACGGTCACCGAGGCCGAGCATCCGCAGCCCGTGGCAGGACGGGTGGTACGTGACGGTGTGCGGGTAGTACGCGCCTACGTCGGTGACGCCGAGGACGTCGACCAGGAACTCGGTCAGCTCGTACACCCGGTCGGCCAGCGACGCCGCGGCCTCGGCCAGCTCCGCCCCGCGCCCCTGGGCCTTCGCCCGGGCGCCGATGCGCCGGTAGTTGTCCCGCACCATCGCCGCGCACGATCCGGACGGGGTCACCACGTGGTCGTACTCGGCGAAGGCGGTGGCCGTACGACGTACCAGCGGCTCCGCCGCGCTCCGGTAGCCGGTGTTGTACTGCGGCTGCCCACAACAGATCTGGCCCGTCGGGAAGTCCACCTCCACACCAAGCCGCTCCAGCAGCGTCACCACCGCGCGCCCGGGGCCCGGGTACAGCGCGTCGTTGACGCAGGTGACGAAGAGTGCGACACGCAATGCGACTCCCGAAGAGTGGTTGGTGGTCGAGGTCCTGAGCGGCTGCCGCCGGCCACGGCCGGTGCAGGCTCATCGCGTACTTCCTCGTGGTCGGCCCGGCAGGGACACGAACAGAGTCGGCAGGTCACACCGTGGCGAGGGGTCCGTGTCGCCGCGCGGTGGAGGTCGGGTGGAGATCAGTCGTGAATGTCGGTCCGCGTCATCGCGCGGTCTCCCAGTCTCCCCGCGCAAGGATCTGACCAATCAGGTCCCGAACACGCTCAGACCTTAGTCAGCGACGCCCGTAGGGAACAAGCCTTCCAACAAATGTTTCTGTTTCATTTGCACCGCGTTCGAGCACCAGAGAGCAAATGACCTGCACAGACACCAGCGACCCGGTCGTCCTGGGCAGGGTAAATACATCTGATGTAGTCCTTGCACCAGTCGGTCATCAATCCTAGAGTCCTGGCACGGCTGTGGTCAGAGGTCTGAAAGGAAGTTCCCCGATGAAACTGCTGCGCGTCGGGCCCCCCGGCCAAGAGATACCCGCGTTGCTGGCGGAGAACGGACGGCTTCTGGATCTGTCACCCGTCACGGGCGAGATCGACGGCCGCTTCCTGGCCGACGGCGGTGTGGCCCGGGTGCGGAGCGCGCTGGAGCAGGGCCGGCTCCCGGAGCTGGCCGATGCCGGCCGACGGATCGGGGCACCCGTGGCTCGCCCGGGCAAGGTGGTGTGCATCGGCCTGAACTACCGCGATCACGCGCGTGAGACCAACGCGGCCATCCCGACCCGGCCGGTGGTGTTCATGAAGGACCCGAGCACCGTGGTCGGCCCGTACGACCAGGTCCTGATCCCCCGCGGATCGGTGAAGACCGACTGGGAGGTGGAGCTCGCGGTGGTCGTCGGCCGCCGTGCCCGCTACCTGGACTCCCCAGAGGAGGCGCTGACCTGCGTGGCGGGGTACGCCATCAGCAACGACGTGTCCGAGCGGGAGTTCCAGCTCGAGTACTCCGGCCAGTGGGACCTCGGCAAGTCCTGCGAGACCTTCAACCCGCTGGGCCCCTGGCTGGTCACCCCGGACGAGGTCGGCGACCCACAGAAGCTGCGGCTGACCACCAGGGTCAACGGCACCCCCCGACAGCACGGCACCACCAGCGACATGATCTTCGACGTGGCCCACCTGCTGTGGTACCTGAGCCAGTACCTGGTCCTCGAACCCGGCGACGTGGTCAACACCGGGACGCCGGCCGGCGTCGCGCTGGGCCTGCCCGACCAGCCTTACCTGCGCCCCGGCGACACGGTCGTGCTCGGCGTCGACGGGCTCGGCAGCCAGCGGCAGACCTTCGCAGCAGCCTAAGGGAGGCGACCATGACAGAACTGGCGGGCCTGCGGGCCATCGTGACCGGCGGCGGCTCGGGCATCGGCCTGGCCACCGCCGAACTGCTGGCCGAGCGCGGCGCGAAGGTGGCCGTGCTCGATCTCGCACCCGGCGAACTACCGGCACCGCTGGTCGGTTTCACGGCCGACGTGAGCGACGACGCCGGTGTGCGTGCCGCCGTCGAGGCGGCCGCGGCGGCGCTGGGCGGCCTGGACATCCTGGTCAACAACGCCGGAGTCGGCGCCGCTGGCACCGTCGAGGACAACCCCGACGAGCAGTGGCGGCAAGTGCTCGACGTCAACGTGCTCGGGGTCGTCCGCACCACCCGCGCGGCGCTTCCGCACCTGCGGCGGTCGGCACACCCCGCGATCGTGAACACCTGCTCGATCGCCGCGACCGCCGGGCTGCCCGCACGGGCCCTGTACTCGGCCAGCAAGGGCGCGGTCCACGCGCTGACCCTGGCGATGGCCGCCGACCACATCGGTGAAGGCATCCGGGTCACCTGTGTCAACCCGGGCACGGTGGACACACCGTGGGTGACGCGGCTGCTGGAGCGCTCCCCCGACGCCGCGGCCGAACTCGCCGCCCTCAACGCCCGCCAACCGCACGGCAGGCTGGTCAGCGCGCAGGAGGTCGCCGCCGCGATCGCCTACCTCGCCGGCCCCCTCGCGGGCTCGACGACCGGCATCGCGCTCCCCGTCGACGGCGGCATGGCCGGCCTGCGACTGCGGCCCACCGCGGGCTGACCTCCAAGCACCCGGCCGGGCCGACGACGAACGGCGGCCCCCACCGGTCCGGCCGGACCCTGAGTGAGAGGCAACACCTGAACCCATGCGCAGCACAACACTCGGGCGCACCGGCACCGCGGTCAGCGAACTGTCCCTGGGCGCCGCTCCGCTCGGCAATCTGTTCCACACGATCAGCGACGAGGACGCGGCCGCCACCGTCGAGACCGCCTGGGCCTGCGGGATCCGCAGCTTCGACACCGCCCCGCACTACGGGCTGGGTCTGTCCGAGCGCCGGCTGGGAGCCGCACTGCGCACCCGGCCGCGTGAGCAGTTCACGCTCTCCACCAAGGTCGGCCGCCTGCTGCGCCCACGCACCGGACCGCACGGCGACGACCTGGCGAACGGCTTCGCCGTCCCGGCCACCCACGAGCGGGTGTGGGACTTCAGCGCCCGCGGTGTGCGCACCAGCGTCGAGGAGAGTCTCACCCGGCTGGGACTGGACCGGGTGGACATCGTCTACCTGCACGACCCGGACGACTACGAGCGGGACGCCTTCGTCCACGCCTACCCCGAACTGGAGCGGATGCGCGCGGAGGGGCTGGTCGGTGCGATCGGTGCCGGCATGAACCGGACCGCGATGCTGACACGGTTCGTCCGCGACACCGACGTAGATGTCGTCCTGCTGGCCGGCCGCTACTCGCTGCTCGACCAGAGCGGGCTGGCCTCGCTGCTGCCCGAGGCGGCACGGCGCGGGGTGTCCGTGCTGGTCGGCGGGGTGTTCAACTCGGGCCTGCTGGCCGTTCCCAGGCCGGGCGCGACGTTCGACTACGCCCCGGCCTCAACGCAGTTGCTGGACCGGGCCCTGGCCCTGAAGGCCGTCTGCGAGGCGTTCGAGGTCCCGCTACGGGCAGCCGCACTGCAGTTCCCGCTGGGCCACCCCGCGGTCGCCGGTCTCCTGCTCGGGGCGCGCAGCACCGTCGAGGTGGTGGACGCCGCCGCAATGATCCGCCATCCCATCCCCCCGGACATGTGGCTCGCGCTGCGATCCCAGGGCCTCCTGCCCCAGGACGCGCCGCTGCCGGCGCATCACCACGACGAAGGACGCGTCTGATGCAGCCAGCGCCGTTCCTCACCCCCGGCAAGGACACGCTCACCCGACAGGAGACTCGGCCGTGACCGTCATCGACGCCCACCAGCATGTCTGGGACCTGTCGGTCCGCGACCAGGACTGGCTCACCGGTCCCGGACTCGCGCCACTGCGGCGCGACTTCACTCTCGACGAGCTGCGTCCGCAGACCGCGGCCGCCGGCGTCGACGCCACCGTGCTGGTGCAGACGATCTGTGTGCCCGAGGAGACCCCCGAGTACCTGGCTCTTGCCGCCGGTGACCCGTTGGTGGCCGGGGTCGTCGGCTGGACCGATCTGACCTCTCCCGCGGTCGCCGACGCCCTGGCCGGACTGCGCGCGCTGCCCGGGGGCGGTCACCTGGTCGGCATCCGCCACCAGGTGCAGGAGGAGGCCGACCCGGACTGGTTGCTGCGCCCCGAGGTGGACCGCGGCCTGGCCGCCGTCGCATCCGCCGGCCTGGCCTACGACCTGGTGCTGCGCCCGGAGCAGTTGCCGGCCGCGGTCGAGGCGGCCCGCGCCCGGCCCGAGCTCACCTTCGTCCTGGATCACCTGGGCAAGCCACCCGTCCGCCCTCGCCGACCGGACACCTGGGCCGCCGACCTGCGCGCCCTGGCCTGGCTTCCCAACACCGTGGCAAAGCTCTCCGGACTGTTCACCGAGGCCCACTGGCACAGCTGGAGCCTCGCGGACCTGCAACCGTTCGTGTCAGTAGCCCTGGAGACCTTCGGCCCGCGGCGGCTCATGTTCGGCTCGGACTGGCCGGTGTGCACGCTGGCGGCCGACTACGAGCAGGTGGTCGCCACCACCCGCGAGCTCCTGGCCGACCTGTCGGCGCACGAGCGGAACGAGGTCCTCGGCGGCACGGCCACCCGGGTCTACGGCCTGTGAGGCGCAGGAACCCGTGAGGGGGTGGACGCAGCTGCGTCCACCCCCTCACGGGTGTCGACCTCATGTCACTCCAGGTGGAAGACCTCTTCGGCCGGCGCCCACCGCTCGCCCTCACCCGCGCTGTCCAGGGGCTGCTGGCAGGGGTCGGTGCGGGCCCACCACTCGCGGGTGACCGGACACTCGGCGATCAGCGCGGTGTCGGCCGCGTAGTCCTCGCCGGTGTACTCCAGGTAGCTGAAGAGCAGGCCGTCGCGCAGGAAGATCGAATAGTTGCCGATGTTGGCACGTTTGAGGGTCGCCAGCACCTCGGGCCAGGCCGCCGCGTGCAGGGCGCGGTACTCGTCTTCCAGTTCCGGACGCAGGCGGATGACCGCCGCAAAGCGTTGGACGGCCACGGTGCCGCCTCCTTCGATGAAGGATGTTCGGGAGGGATCCCGCTGGCCCCGCTCCGAGGGACCGGCGGGGAAATCGTCACCAGCCCGGCTGGTCGAACCCGATGCCGGGCGCCGTCGGAGCCTGCACCAGCCCGTCGGCGCCGACCGCCGACTCACGCTGCACGGGATTGGTGTAGACCAAAGACTCGTAGTAAGTGGTGTTGGGTATCGCCATGCACAGGTGGGCGTTGACCACTCCACTGCCGTGCACCTCGGCCCGCAGCTGGTAGCTGTCGGCCAGGTGCGCGATGCGCATGGCCCCGGTGATCCCGCCCTTCAGCTGCGCACTCGTCCTCACCCGGCCGGCCGCGCCGGCCGCGATGAAGTCGCCGACGTTCATGTGCGCGCCGTCAGAGGTCTCCGCGACCAGCAGCGGGACCGAGACCTGCTCCGCCAGCCAGCGGTAGGACGTCACGCTGAACTCGCGCATCGGCTCCTCGTACCACAGGTAGCCGGCCTCGGACATCGCGCGGCCGACGTAGACCGAGTCGGCGAGGTCGAAGCCGGCCGAGCCGTCGTACATCAGCGGGACGTCGTCACCGACGTGTGCCCTGAGCTTCTGGCACAGCTCCGCGTCCGCCTTCGGGTCACCCCAGGCGTGCAGCTTGATGCCGACATAGCCCAGTTCCAGGCACTGGTCGGCGACATCGAGGTACTCCTCGACGCTGCCGAAGGTGACCGTGCTCGCGTAGGCGGGGATGGCCTCGCGGTAGCTGCCCAGCAGGCGGTGGACGGGCTGCCCGGCCGCCTTTCCGGCCAGGTCCCACAGCGCCACGTCGACCAGACCGAGGGCATAGATCGGCAACTCCTCGATCCGGTCCAGCTCCCACAGCCGCTGCCAGAGCAGCTCGCGCATCAGCGGGTCGCGACCGACGAGGTCCGCGCGGATGCGACGGTCGACCAGGTCGGCGACGATCAGCCCGCGCCTCGTGTGAGCCTCGCCCTGCAGACCGTCATCTGTGTGTACGCGCAGAACGCCTCCCACCACCCCCGGCTCGGAGCCGGGCAGCCCGGCGCGCCACCGGAAGGGCGGCTGAGCGGGCAGATCGACCAGTTCCACGGTCACATCGGTGATTCGCATGGGTGTCCTTCACGGCTGAAAGTCTGGAGTTTCAGGAGTCGGCGTCGTCGCCGGGCACGATGCGGCGCCAGATCTCCCGCTGGAACTGCTTGGCGGTCAGGTCGATGTGCTCGGCCATCAAGGCCTCGGCACGGCTCGCCTCACCCGCGGCGACCGCCTCGGCGATCGCCTCGTGCTGCCCAGCGGCCACGCCCAGCGATCCGCCCGCGACCCCGGCCAGTCCGATGGCGGTGACCTGGCGCTGCAGGTGGCGCACGGCGTCGACGGTAGAGGCGAAGAACATGTTGGCGGCGGCGGCGATTCCGAGGTGGAAGGCCTCGTCGGCGGCGGAGAAGGCGTCGATGTCGCCCTGCTCCGCCGCCTCGGCGGACTGCCGCGCGGCATCGCGCACCGCCTTGACGTGCCCCGGGGTGGCCCGTTGCGCGGCCAGATTGGCGGTGGTGGTCTCCAGGTGGCGGCGGAACTCGAACAGTTCATCCACCTGACGCAGGTCCGCGGGCAGGAAGTTGGCCAGCGACTGCTGCCAGGAGGACTGCTCGGGCTCGGCCACGTAGATACCTCGGCCCTTCTGCACGGACAGCCGCCCCAGGGCGGAGAGGATCTTCACCGCCTCCCGGACCACGGTCCGGCTCATCTGCACCTCGTCCGCCAGATCCTTCTCGGTGGGCAGCCGGGCACCGGGCGGAAGTCCCGCTCGAACGACGTACTCGAGGATCCGTTCGGCAGCGACCTCGTACCCGGGGCGGTAACCACCCGTCGCGCCTGCAGGTGCTGAGGTCTTCTCTGAGTCGGCCAACGACTCTCCCCCACTTCGCTCTTGAGGCCGCCCGAAGCTCACTAGTATCGACGCCCGCCAGCCCTACATGTTTCCGATACATCTGATGCTTCAACCCAGTGAAGCATACCCAAACCCTTGACGCCAGCGTTTGACGACCCCAGACTCTTCCCATCCCAGAACTGGGCTGCTCGTCCCCGCATTCTGACGGAGCCCGAACCCGACACCCGGCCCTTGCCGCCGGTGGGAGTTTCGGAAAAAATCTACCTATTCCACCCTTCGATCTTCCGGCTTGTATCAGATCTATTCCTCGACACATCGCACTGCAGATGGGGATGTTCTTATGCACGTTCGGCGTAGCACTGAACGCACTGGCAGACGTCGGGCGGCGCTCGCGGCAGTCGCCGCTCTGGCCTTGGGTGCGGCCGGCGGCCCGGTCCAGCTCACCTACCGGATCTGGGACGCCAATCAGAAGCCGGCCACGCAGCACATCGTCGACGCCATCGAGGCGGCCAACCCGTCGGTCAAGGTGACCATCCAGCTCACCTCGAGCCAGGAGTACTGGACCAAGCTCCAGGCCGACGCCACCAGCGGCAGTGCGCCTGACCTGTTCTGGATGAACGGCCCCAGCGCCAAGCTCTACGAGTCGAACGGTATCCTGCTGCCGCTGCCGGACAAGCTCACCGCCGACAAGGTGAGCCTCTCCAACCACCCGTCCAGCCTGGTCAGCCTTTACAGCTACAAGGGCACCCAGTACGGCATCCCCAAGGACTTCGACACCGTCGGGCTCTGGTACAACAAGAAGCTGTTCGACGCGGCCGGAATGAAGTACCCGGATGACACCTGGACCTGGCAGACCGTCCAGCACGCCGCCCGCAAGTTCACGAACGCCTCCAAGGGGCAGTACGGCACCCTGGCACCACCGTTCAACCAGGAGAACTACTACGACACCGTCTTCCAGGCCGGCGGCTCGGTCATCTCGGCAGACGGGAAGTCCTCGGGCTACGACCAGCCGGCCGCGGTCGCGGGCCTGAAGTTCTGGACCGACCTGGTCAAGGCCGGGTCCTCCCCGTCGCTGAAGTCCATGACCGACACCTATCCGAGCCAGCTCTTCGAGTCGGGCAAGATCGGCATGTACTACGGCGGTAGCTGGAACACCCTGGAGTTCGCCAAGAACGCCAACCTGAAGGGCAATGTCGACGTCACCGTCCTGCCTCGGAGAACCAAGCGGGCGGTGGTGATCCACGGCTTGGCCAACGTCGACTACGCCAAGGCGAAGCACCCCAAGGAGGCGGCAGCCTTACTCGGTTCCAAGAAGGCCGCGGACATCGAGGCTCGGCGGCGGGGGCATCCCTGCCTACAACTCCAGCCAGCAGGCGTGGGTGAACGCCACTCCGCAGTTCCACCTGAAGCCCTTCCTGGACGAGCTGCCCTACGCGGTCCCGTTCCCCGCTTCGAGAACACCTCCGCCTGGCAGAGCCAGGAGGCCACCGTCTTCGCCGCTGCCTGGCACGGGTCAAACGACGTGGCGGCGGCCGCGCAGAAGATGGCCGGCGTGATGAACACGGCGTTGAGCAAGGAAAAGTGAGTCCATGGCGCAATCCGCGACTCTCCGGCCCCTGGCCCGGGGCACTCCCGCGCCGCCACCCGGCGCGGGAGTGCCCCGAGCGCCGCCGCGATCCATCCTCACCGCGCTGTGGTCGTGGAACGACCTGATGTACCCGCTGGTGATCGGCATCGACCCGCAGTAGATGACCCTGTCCGCAGGCCTCGCCACCCTTCAGGGCGAGCACTTCACCGACTACTCGGTGCTGATGGCCGGCTCCCTGCTGGCCACCGCGCCGGTGATCGTCGCCTTCGTACTGCTGCAGCGGCACTTCATTCAGGGCATCGCCTTCACCAGCAGCAAGGGCTAGCTCGTCTGAACCCCATGAAAGGACACAACGTTGGACGACATCAGGCTCGGCGTCATCGGCCTGGGCAACCGCAGCGACCTGGTCGAGCTGGCCCATCGGCCCGGCTCCGGCTCGGTGGTGGCGGCAGTCTGCGACCGCGACCCGCGTTCACTGGCGAGCGCCGAGGAGCGCTTCGGTACTCAGGTGAGGACCACGCCGGACCACCACGAGCTGCTCGACGCCGGACTGGACGGTGTGTTCGTGCTGACCCCGGACCACACTCACGAGCAGATCGGTCTGGACTTCCTTGCGGCCGGCGTTCCGGTCTTCCTGGACAAGCCGATGGCGATCACCACCGAGGGCTGCGACCGGCTGCTCGCGGCAGCGAGCAAGCACCAGACCCCGCTGTACGTCGGCCACAACATGCGGCACATGCCGGTCGTGGTGGCCATGCGCAAGCTGATCGCCGACGGTGCGATCGGCGAGGTCAAGGCCATCTGGTGCCGCCACTTCGTCGGCCACGGCGGGGACTTCTACTTCAAGGACTGGCACGCCGACCGGCGCAACACCACCGGTCTGCTGCTGCAGAAGGGGGCCCACGACATCGACGTCATCCACTGGCTGGCCAACGGCTACACCCGGCGGGTGAACGCCATGGGCGGGCTGACGGTCTACGGCGGCATCGACTCGCGCCGTGACCGCAGCGGGGAGCGGATGACCGACTGGCTGTCGACGGAGAACTGGCCGCCGCTCAGCCAGACCGGCCTCAACCCTGTGGTCGACGTCGAGGACCTGAGCATGATGCAGATGCAGCTGGACAACGGCGTCTTCGCCAGCTACCAGCAGTGCCACTACACACCGGACTACTGGCGCAACTACACGGTGATCGGCACCGAGGGCCGACTGGAGAACTTCGGCGACTCCGAGGGGTCGGAGGTCCGGGTGTGGAACCACCGTTCCGAGTACCGCGCCGAGGCGGATCTGGTGGTACGCGTCCACACCCCGGCCGGCACCCACGGCGGCGCGGACCCGGTGCTGGTCACGGAATTCCTGCGGTTCGTGCGAGAGGGCGGAGCCACCGTCACCTCGCCGGTCGCGGCCCGCGAAGCGGTGGCCGCCGGCCACGCGGCCACCACCTCGCTGCGGGACGGGGGCCGGGTCATCGACGTCGCTCCCGTGGACCCGGAGGTGGCCGCGTACTTCGCGGACGGCCAGAAGTGAGCCGGCCACAGGACTGACAGGGGTTCGGCGCACCCTCACGGGCTCCGCGCAGAGCTCCACGCCGGTCTCGCCGGTGGTCGCCGGGCAGCACCCGTGACCACCGGCGACGGGCGCGACCATTAGCGACTATTCCTTGCTCCGCCATTACGGGATTACGGGTGTGCAGTGGTGGCGACCGGCGCCGACACCGGTCGGCACCACGTCTCAGCCGCGCAGGAGGTCCGGCTCCGGGCTCGTGGCCCGGACCTCGAAGCGCCGGAGCGAATAGCCGAAGGACGATGTGCGCTTGATGCCCTGCATGCGGATGTACCGGCCCGAGGCGGGCGCGAAGGTGAGGTCGTCGACGCGGGCGCCAGCGGGCTTGTCCCTGACGGCGGTGGCCGTCTTCCAGTTCGTCCCGTCGTCGGAGACCTGGATGTCGTAGTCCTGTCCGGACGCGGTCTCCCAGTCGAGCAGGACGCGGCGGACCGTCTGTACCTGGCCCAGATCTACCTGGATCCATTCGCCGTCACGGTAGGCACTGGCCCAGCGGCTCGCCGGGTCGCCGTCGGTCGCGTTCTCCGGTCCCAAGCTAGGCACTTCGGACGACGACGCGGTGGTCGGGCGGTGCAGCGCCAGATCAGGTACGTCGAAGACGCGCATGCTCCACAGCGCGTAGCCG
Source organism: Streptomyces sp. NPDC056160 (assembly GCF_042268205.1). Classification (NCBI taxonomy): domain Bacteria; kingdom Bacillati; phylum Actinomycetota; class Actinomycetes; order Kitasatosporales; family Streptomycetaceae; genus Streptomyces; species Streptomyces sp. NPDC056160. Next base: position 1,986 of record NZ_JBHJUW010000105.1, on the reverse strand, counting down.
TCCTGTTTGCGGGCCGCTTCGGTGCCGACGAGGCGCACGTACCGGGCGGTGACCGGTTCGAAGGTGAGCGTGTCGGACCCTGCGGACGTGCGGTCCGTGCGGTGGGAGACTGTGGTCCAGGTCGTGCCGTCGCCGGACACCTGGATCGCGTAGTCGCGGCCGTGTGCGGGCGCCCAGTCCACGTCGACCTTGGTGACGGACTGCGGGTGGCCGAGGTCCACGCGGAGCCAGGCGTCGTCTCCGGGGCCGCTCTGCCACTTGGTGGTGCTCACGCCGTCGAATGCCGCGTCGGCCGTGCTCGCGGACGCGGTCGCCGGCTTGCCCGCGCTGAGCTCACTGTTGGCCGGGGTGGCGAGTGTCGTGGCGATCTCGGTCAGCCCCGTACCCACGCCGAGCTTGCGCACGGTCGACATAAAATGGCTGTACGGGACAGCCGAGTTGGCGCCGCTCCACATCTTCTGCGCGAGGACTCCGAAGGTGGGCTCGACCAGTTTGTGCACATCCAGTTCGGTGTAGCTGGCCTTGGTCAGGTCGTTCCACACCGAGGACATGGCGCCGAGGAGTTGGGGGTCCTTCGGTGCGACGCTCTGACCGTCGGGGAAGACGTTGGGTTCCCAGTTGTCGTAGAGGTACTTACCGTCCAGGCCGTGGCCGTGGTAGTAGCTCGCGAACGGGACGATGTAGAGCAGGGCGTCGTTGGTGTTGATGAACGAGTAGCCGTCCTTCTTGGCGGCCTGCGGGCCGTACCACGAGTTGTTCCAGCTGTTGAGGGTGACGTCCCGGTCGTAGCCCTCGGTGCTGGACGCCATCAGGGACAGGCTGCCCCAGGCGCGCGGATGCTTGCCGAGCGCGCGGATGTGGGCGGCGATCTCGTTGAAGTAGGTCTTGTAGCGGGGCTTGTCGACCCGGTACTCGTCGGCGCCGAAGTGCACGTCCGGACCGCGGAACCACGGCGTGAACTCGTCGAACACCGACTTCATGAACGCGGTGGTCTCCGGCTTGGACAGGTCCAGGTGGTCGGAGTCGCCGTTGTTCAGGCCCAGGGACGGCTTGAACCGGATGAACGCCAGCGAGTGGGCGGGAGCGTCGAACTCGGGGACGAGCGTGACGCCGTTGGCGGCAGCGGTGTCCTCGAAGGAGTCCCAGTCGCGCCGGTCGTACGCTCCGTCCTTCGAGGCCAGGCCGGACAGCGCGGGGTTGTCGGTCTTGAGCCGGAAGCCTGCCTGGGCCTCGCTCCAGGGCCGGTCGCTCTTGAACCCGTTGTCATTGAGGTGGATCTGGAACTCGTCGAGCTTGAACCAGCCCATGAGACGGATGTAGTCCCGGATGAAGGCCGCGGTGAAGAAGCGCCGCCCGACGTCCAGCGTGAAGCCCCGCACCTTGTAATTCGGCCAGTCCACTGCGGTGCCCACAGGGACCGAGTCACGACCGTCGTCGAGCAGCAGGATCTGCAGGAGCGTACGGGTGCCGTAGTAGACGCCCTTCGCGGTCGGCGCGGTGATCCGCACGTTCTCGCCGGTGACCGCGAAGGTGTAGCCCTCTTCCTTGAACCGGGCGCCGTCCACGGCTTCGGGCAGGGTGGGATCGATCGACAGCACGATGTCGCCGTTCTGCGGCTCGCGCGGCGACAGGGCCGGCTTGCGCCCCGTGAGCTGCTCGATCTCGTCGGGGAGGGTGGCGAGTTGGTCGCGGAGACGGTCGCGGTGCGCTCCGGCGAACACGATGCGGCTGTGCCGGCGCAGCTCGAAGGATCCGGTGCCGCCCTGCCACTTCTGGAGGGCGGGTACCACTGCGGGTTTGCCGTTGACCGGGACGGGGTCAGCGCTCGCCAGTGTGGCGGGAGCGGCGAGGCCGAGCAGACAGACCATTAACGCGAGAAGGCACAGCAGCTGTCTTGGACGCACTCTCATGTGAAACTCCAAGCGTTCTCGGTGGATGCGTTCCTGGAGGTTCGTGCGGGTGACGCGAAGGGAGGCAGGTGCCGGC
>NZ_JBHJUW010000104.1:0-32209 GCF_042268205.1 Streptomyces sp. NPDC056160 | reverse complement strand
CCACGCGCGCGTGGAGGGCCGTCGCCCGGTGCGGTGCCGTGGCCGCCGGTCAGCGGCTCACGGCTTGAGCACCAGGGTGTCGCTCGTGCTCTTGTCGACGGCGCCGGCCGAGTAGGACCACGGCAGCAGCTCGCCCTTGGCCCACTTGTCCGTCTGGTCGGTGTAGTGGGCGCTGAAGGCGTGCCCGGAGGCGCCGGTGAGGTTGATCCACCTGGACTTGTCGAGGTCGGCGAGGTTGACCACCATCCGCATCGACGGCACCCAGACGACGCCGTAGCCGCCGGCCGCGTTCCACCCGGAGGCGTTGACCGCGGCCTCGCCGCCGCTGAGCTTCCAGGGGCCCCGGTTCAGGATGTACTGCAGGAAGCCGGGTCCGTCGGTGCCCAGGGTCTGGTTCTTCAGGAACAGGCGGTGCAGCCGGCCCCAGTTCCAGGTGTCGATGTCCTTGCCGAGCTTCGAGGTCAGCTCCCAGCGGGCGTCGATCAGGGCGCGCTCGAAGAGCTGGTCGCGGTTGTCGGCCTTGGGGCGGGTGCCGGAGGCCGGTGCCTTCCACCAGTCGCTGTTCGGCTGGTTCACCAGGTTGCGGACCACCTCGAACCAGCGGTCGCCGCCGTCCGGCTGCGCCTGGTCGGCCGAGCGCTCGCCGCACTCGCGGACCTTGGTGTTCTCGTCGACGGGACCGGTGTTGCCGGTCGGCTTCACCCACAGGCACTGGCCCTTGACCCGCAGTTCCTTGGGCAGCTTGTTGCCGAAGGCCAGCTTGAGGATGTTGCGCCACACCGCGTTGAAGTACGCGGCCGCCGCCGAGTCGGCGTCCTGGGTGTAGTCCCAGCCCTCCAGCAGCTTCTGCGCCTGGCGGACGTCCTTGTCGCGGATGTCGACCTTCAGCAGCATGGGCACGAGCAGCTTGGCGATCTCGCTGCTGTTGTCCGTCTGCATCTGGCGCATGTCGTCGGTGGAGATCTTGCCGCCGCCGTCGATCTTCGACTGGATCAGGTCGGCGATGCGCTGGCTGCGCGTGCCGTAGCCCCAGTCCGCGGTGAGCGTGTACGGGTACTTGTCCGGGGCGACCACGGCCTGGTTGGCGGTGACGATGTAGCCGCGCTTGGGGTTGTACTCGTAGGGCAGCTCGGACTGCTTGATGTAGCCCTTCCAGTCGTACTTCGAGTCCCAGCCGGGCGCCGGGACGGAGCCGTCGTCGTTCTTGGCGCGCTCGGGGATGCGGCCCGGCAGGGTGTAGCCGATGTTGTTGTCGGTGTCGGCGTAGACCAGGTTCTGCGAGGGCACGTCGAACTTCGCGGCGGCCGAACGGAAGTCGCTCCAGTTCTTGGCCTTGTCGAGGGCGAAGACGGCGTCCATGGTGGTGCCCGCCTCCAGGGCGGTCCACTTCAGGGAGATGGCGTACCCGTCGCCGCGGTCCGGTGCGGCGGTGGTGACCTGGGCCTTCCTGCCGACCTGGACCAGTTCGTCGTCGCGGTCGGACAGCAGCGGGCCGTTCTCGGTCTCGCGCACGACGATCGTCTTGGAAGTGCCGCCGGCGACCTTGATGGTCTCCTGGCGGGTCCGGAACGGCACCGTCTTGTCGTCGCGCAGGTAGCCGTCGCCGCTGAGCTTCTCCAGGTAGAGGTCGGTGACGTCGACGCCGGAGTTGGTCATGCCCCAGGCGATGTCCTGGTTGTGTCCGATGACGACGCCGGGCATGCCCGCGAAGGTGTAGCCGGTGACGTCGTAGGGGCACTTGCCGGACACGGCGCGGCAGTGCAGGCCCATCTGGTACCAGACGGACGGCAGCGCGGCGCCCAGGTGCGGGTCGTTGGCGAGCAGCGGCTTGCCGGTGATCGTGTACTTGCCGGCGACCACCCAGGAGTTGGAGCCGATGCCGTCGCCGTTCACGCCGACGGCCGCGGGCAGGTTCTGCATGACGTCACGCAGGCCCATGAGCTGGCTCTGCACGCCCGAACCGCTGGAGCTGCCGGACCCGCCGGCCGAGCCGCCGCCCGCGGTGGAGCCGGCCGGGAGGCCACCCGCGCCGCCCGTGCCCGTGCCGCTGCCGCTGGTCCCGGAGGTGTCGGATGAGCCGAGGGGGCTGCCGGACCCGCCGGTCCCGCCGGAGCCGCCGCTGGACCCGCTCGCGCCCCCTTCGAACGCCTGCGCGAGTTCGTCGTACTGGCCCTGCGTGACGATCGGCTTGTTCCGGCTGTACGGGTAGTCCGGGTACAGGTCCTTGATCTGCTTGGGGCCCAGGCGGCTGGTCATCAGGGCGCGGTCGATCTCGTCCTGCATGTTGCCGCGCAGGTCCCAGGCCATCGCCTTCAGCCAGGAGACCGAGTCGACCGGGGTCCAGGGGGCGGGCTTGTAGTCGTTGGTGAAGCCCAGCGCCGCGTACTCCAGGGAGATGTCCTTGGCGTCGCGCCCCTTGAGGTAGGCGTTGACGCCCTGGGCGTACGCCTGGAGGTACTGCTTGGTGGAGGACGACAGCTTCTTGTCGTACTCCTGCTTCGCGACCCGGTCCCAGCCCATCGTGCGCAGGAACTCGTCGTTCTGGACCTGTCCCTTGCCGAACATCTCCGACAGGCGCCCGGACGTCATGTGCCGGCGCACGTCCATCTCGTAGAACCGGTCCTGCGCCTGGACGAAGCCCTGCGCCATGAACAGGTCCTGCGGGGAGGAGGCGTAGATCTGCGGGATGCCGTAGCCGTCCCGCTTCACGTCGACGGGGCCCGACAGGCCCTGGAGCGTGATCGAACCCTTGGTCTGCGGGAAGGAGGCGCGGACGGTGCTGACGGACCAGTAGGCCCCGTAGGCGATGCCTCCGATGATGGCCAGCACCAGGACAAGCACGATCAGTCGGGCTTTTCGCCCCTTCTTCCTGCCGGACTTGCCGGGTTTGTCACCCGTTGTGGCGGTGGTGTTGGGGGGCATCGCTGTCCTTGCTGTCCTAACGCGAGCGGCAGGCGGTACTGGAGTGCTGGAGCAACCATAGGCGCAGGACCCTGTGCCGCTTGACGCGGAGTCGGGTCCAGGCGTGCACGGGCGTTCGATCCGGACGCGGGAAGCGTCAAGAAAGCGTCAAGAGTTAGGTAAGGTAACGAAGTAACCGGAGAACGCGGAGAACTCGGGGAAGGAACCGCCACTGACTGTCCACCACCTCAACCAGCTCCTGCTCGCCTGCTCCCTCGTCCTGCTCGTCGCGGTCGCGGCGGTGCGCATCTCCTCCCGCAGCGGGCTCCCCAGCCTGCTCGTGTACCTGGGGATCGGCATCGTCATGGGTCAGGACGGCCTCGGCCACATCCACTTCAGCAACGCCGAGATGACCCAGGTCATCGGATACGCGGCCCTCGTCGTGATCCTCGCCGAGGGCGGTCTCGGTACGAAGTGGAAGGAGATCGGGCCGGTCCTGCCGTCCGCCTCCGTGCTGGCGCTGGTCGGGGTCGCGGTCAGCGTCGGCGTCACGGCGGCCGGCGCCCACTACCTGACCGGCCTGGAGTGGCGCCAGGCCCTCATCATCGGCGCGGTGGTCTCCTCGACGGACGCGGCGGCCGTCTTCTCGGTGCTGCGGCGGATCCCGCTGCCCGCGCGCGTGACGGGCACACTGGAGGCCGAGTCCGGCTTCAACGACGCCCCGGTGGTCATCCTGGTCGTCGCCTTCTCCACGGCGGGCCCGGTCGAACACTGGTACGTCCTGGTAGGCGAGATAGCGCTGGAACTGGCCATCGGCGCCGCCATCGGCCTCGCGGTGGGCTGGCTCGGCTCCTGGGGGCTCAAGCGCGTCGCCCTGCCCGCCTCCGGCCTCTATCCGATCGCCGTGATGGCGATCGCGGTCGCCGCCTACGCGGCCGGAGCCCTCGCCCACGGCAGCGGCTTCCTCGCCGTCTACCTGGCCTCGATGATCCTCGGCAACGCCAAGCTGCCGCACTGGCCCGCCACCCGCGGCTTCGCCGAGGGGCTCGGCTGGATCGCCCAGATCGGCATGTTCGTCCTGCTCGGCCTGCTGGTCACCCCGCACGAACTCCTCGACGACTTCGTACCCGCCCTGCTCATCGGCCTGGTCCTGACCATGGTCGCGCGACCGCTGAGCGTGCTGGTCAGCCTGCTGCCGTTCCGGGTGCCCTGGCCGGAGCAGGCCCTGATGTCCTGGGCCGGGCTGCGCGGCGCCGTCCCCATCATCCTCGCCACCATCCCCATGGTGAACGGCGTCGACTCCAGCGGCCGGATCTTCAACATCGTCTTCGTGCTCGTGGTGGTCTACACGCTGGTCCAGGGACCGACGCTGCCCTGGCTGGCCCGCAAGCTCCGGCTGGGCGACAGCCAGGAGGCCGCCGACCTCGGCATCGAGTCGGCACCCCTGGAGCGGCTGCGCGGCCATCTGCTGTCCGTCGCCATTCCGGAGGGCTCGCTGATGCACGGCGTGGAGGTGGCCGAGCTGCGGCTGCCCGCCGGGTCCGCGGTCACCCTGGTCGTCCGTGAGGGAAAATCGTTTGTCCCGTTGCCGACGACCGTCCTGCGGCGCGGCGACGAACTCCTCGTGGTCGCCACCGACCCGGTCCGCGAGGCGGCCGAACGACGGCTGCGCGCGGTCGGCCGGGGCGGCAAGCTGGCGAGCTGGCTGGGCGCCAACGGCGCCACGGCGAGCGGGGGGCCGTGAGGGGCACCTGAGGAGGGCTTGCGGGTGGGGCCTTGAGGCGGGTCTTGAGGGGGGTCTTGAGGTGGACCTTCCTCCGTTTCCCCGGCTGCCTCGGGCCGCGCGGCCCGGGCGTCCCACCTCCGGTTCCCTCCTGCGCCGAACAGAAGGCGAAGAACACAAGGCGAACACAAGGGGAAGCCGCCCATGGTGCTCGCTTTCACAGGCGCACAAGCCCTCCGCACCTGTACGATGAAGGCGCACCCTGATCGAACCAACTCTGCCTGACGCAGAGCTGGCGCGACCGTATGGCGGTCGGGACGCCCCTGGGGGGCGCCGGCATCTACCGCAGTCCGCGCAAGAGGACAGCTCTCGGCGCGCCCACACCCAAGGGCACGCGCTACCAGGCGGCAGAAAGGCACGGGCCGTGGGATCCGCGGTCACCCCCACCGACCCTGCGAAGACCTCGACGGCATCCTCCCGCCCCGGATACGGGCAGTTGCTGCGTACCCGCGGCGCCTGGACGTTCCTGCTCCCCGGTTTCGCCGCGCGCCAGCCGTTCGCGATGCTCACCATCTCCATCGTGCTGCTCGTGCAGCACACCACCCGCTCCTACGGCGCGGCGGGCGCCACCGCGGCCGTCACCGGCGTCTCCATGGCGCTCTTCGCGCCCTACAGCGGACGGCTCGCCGACCGCTACGGGCAGCGGGCCGTCCTCCTCCCCGGCGTCCTGGTGCACGCCCTGGCGGGCCTGACGCTGACCGCGCTCGCGCTGGCGCACGCACCCCTGTGGGCACTCTTCGTGGCCGCCGTACCGACCGGCGCCTCGGTGCCGCAGGTCGGGCCCATGGTGCGCGCCCGCTGGGGCGTGACGCTGAAGGACTCGCCGCTGATGACCACCGCGGCGGCCTTCGAGTCGGTCACCGACGAGCTGACCTTCGTCTTCGGACCGCTGCTCGCCACCGCCCTGTGCACGGCCGTCGCCCCGGCGGCCGGGCTGTTCACCGAGTCCGCGCTGACCCTGGTCGGCGGTCTGCTGTTCGCCGCGCAGAAGCGCACCCAGCCGTCCGTCTCCGGCGACGGGCACGCGCGCGTGGAGCACGCCTCGGCCCTGCGCATCCCGGGCGTGCGCGTGCTGATCGTGACCTTCCTGGGCATCGGCTCGGTCTTCGGCGGCATGCAGGTCTCGCTGGCCGCGTTCACCGAGTCGATCGGCGAGCCCGGCCTCAACGGCGTCCTGTACGGGACCTTCGCCGCCGGCAACATGCTCTCCGGCATCGTCTGCGGCGCGATCGCCTGGAAGGTGGCCCCGCAGCGGCGCCTGCTCGTCGGCTACACCGCCCTGGCGCTGGCCGCCTCCGCCCTGTGGACCGCGCACTCGGTGCTGCTGCTCGCCGCGCTCGGCCTCCTGGTCGGCATGTGCATCGCGCCGGCGCTGATCACCGGCTACACGCTGGTCGAGGGCCTGGTCCCGGCGGGCGCCAGGACAGAGGCGTTCACCTGGCTCACCGGCGCGGTCGCGCTCGGCCAGGCCGCCGCGGTCACCGTGGCCGGACAGCTGGAGGACCGCCTGTGGGGCGGCGCCGGTTTCCTGGTCCCGATGGCCGGTACGGTGCTCGCCCTGCTGACCCTGCTCACCCTGCGGTCGCGGCTCACCGCCCGGGCCGACAGCCGCCTGGTGGCACGTGGCGTCGGTCACCGCTCACCTGTCGCAGTGGACTGACGCCGAGGAATACGTCACTATGGACCGTCGTTAGCACTCATCGAGTGAGAGTGCCAGGAGGAAGACAGTGCCCACCTATCAGTACCAGTGCACCGAGTGCGGCGAGGGCCTCGAGGCGGTGCAGAAGTTCACCGACGACGCGCTCACCGAGTGCCCCAACTGCGGTGGCCGCCTGAAGAAGGTGTTCTCCGCGGTCGGCATTGTCTTCAAGGGATCCGGCTTCTACCGCAACGACAGCCGCGGCTCCTCGTCGAGCAGCAGCCCGGCGTCGTCGAAGCCGGCGACCACGTCGTCCTCTTCGTCGTCGGACTCGTCGTCGTCCGGTTCCGGTTCGTCGTCCTCGACGTCCTCGCCGGCCTCGACGTCCACGAGTTCGGCCGGCAGCTCCGCCGCCTGACATCGCGCTTGCCGGACCCTGCCGTCCTAGGACGGCAGGGCCCTCGGCGTCCGTGCGCGCTCGTCCCCGGCAGGCTGCTCCGCGTGCGCCGGGGCGACTAGTGTGCGGGGCATGGCGAACGCAGAGATCGGTGTCATCGGCGGGTCCGGCTTCTACTCGTTCCTGGACGACGTGACCGAGATCCGGGTCGACACGCCGTACGGGGCGCCCAGCGACTCCCTCTTCCTCGGCGAGGTCGCCGGCCGGCGGGTCGCCTTCCTGCCCCGCCACGGCCGCGGCCACCACCTTCCGCCGCACCGCATCAACTACCGGGCCAACCTGTGGGCGCTGCGCTCCGTCGGTGTGCGCCAGGTCCTCGGCCCCTGCGCGGTGGGCGGTCTGCGCCCGGAGTACGGGCCGGGCACGCTGCTCGTGCCGGACCAGTTCGTCGACCGTACGAAGTCGCGGGAGCAGACCTTCTTCGACGGGCTGCCGCTGCCCGACGGCACCCTGCCGAACGTGGTGCACGTCTCGCTCGCCGACCCCTACTGCCCCACCGGCCGGGCCGCCGCGCTGAAGGCGGCACACGGGCGGGACTGGGCCGCCGTCGACGGCGGCGTCCTCGTCGTGGTGGAAGGGCCGCGCTTCTCGACCCGCGCCGAATCGCTGTGGCACCAGGCGCAGGGCTGGTCGGTGGTGGGCATGACCGGGCACCCCGAGGCGGCGCTCGCCCGCGAACTGGAGCTGTGCTACACGTCCCTGAACCTGGTCACCGACCTCGACGCGGGCGCGGAGAGCGGCGAGGGTGTCTCGCACGAGGAGGTGCTGCGGGTGTTCGCCGCCAATGTGGAGCGGCTGCGGGGCGTGCTGTTCGACGCGGTCGCCGCGCTGCCCGCCACCGGGGAGCGGGACTGCCTGTGCGCGAACGCGCTGGGCGGGATGGACCCGGGCTTCGCACTGCCGTAGCGGACCGGGACTGCCTGGCCCGCGCTGTCCGGGCCCCTTCGCGCGCCACCATCCGTTCACCTGGGCCCGTCCGGCCGTTCTCCCGGACCCGTCCGGCGTGCCGCCGCCCGTCTCGCGGCGGAACCTCTCCTTCGGGTGACCGAATTGTCCACAACCCGCGAGTAGCGCACGGGCTCCAGCGGCGTTCGGCGCGAGGCCTCATCGTGGCATCGCAAGCCGGTTCCACGCGAGGCCTCATCGTGGCATCGCAAGCCGGTTCCACACCGGTCCCCGAGCGCAGGTGGTGGCTCCCATGTCCCTGTCTTCCCCCTCTCCGACCGCAGACCGCCTCTTTCCAGGCCCGATCGCCACGGAGACCCCGGCCCCCTGCGAGGTGCCGCACTTCGCTCCCGTGCGCGTGCGGGGCGGGCGGTACCTGCTGCGCCGGCTGCTGCGCCACCGCGGGCGGGCCGTGGTGGCCGGGCTGGCGGTCACGGCCGCCGCGCTGGTGGCCGCGGGCCCCCGGCCGGCCCAGGACGCCCCTCGCGGCGTCCCCGCCCGCGGGCATCCGGGACCGGCGGCCGGCACCGCCGCCGCTGCGCGCGACGCCCGCGCCTCGGACGCGGAGCGGACGGTGACCGTGCCCGTGCGCATCGCCGACGCGGCGACGGTCCGGCTGCTGCGCCCGGGCGACCGGGTGGACGTGATCGCCGTCACGGATCAGGCAGCGGACGGCCGGGCCAGGGTCGTGGCGCGCGGAGCGCGGGTGAAGAAGGTCCCCGAGCCCCTCGGCGGCTCCGGCGCGGCGGCGCACACGGGTTCGGGCAGGGACACCGTTGTGGCGCCCGACGTGACGCCGGCGGCGGGAAGCTACATGGACGACGCCCTGGTCACCCTGGCCGTGCCGCGTTCCGCGGGGGCACAGCTGGCCGGGGCGAGCGCGACCGCCCGATTGGCGGTGACCCTCTGGTGAGGCTTAGGTTGCTGAGCTGTTTGTTGTACAACCTGCATGCCCGAGGAGTGTCCCGAGGTGAGTACGGAGAAGGACCCGAGCGTCTGGCAGGGCTTCAAGGCCTTCCTGATGCGCGGGAACGTCGTCGAGCTGGCGGTCGCGGTGGTCGTCGGCGCCGCTTTCAGCAACATCGTCAGCTCAGTGGTCAAAGGCGTGATCAACCCGGTCGTCGGGGCGATCGGCACCAAGAACCTCGACCACTACAGCTCGTGCCTCAGCTCCAGCTGCAAGGGCGAGGACGGCATCCAGATCATGTGGGGCTCGGTCCTCGGCGCCACCCTGCAGTTCCTGATCACCGCCGCGGTGGTCTACTTCCTGATGGTGCTGCCCATGGCGAAGTTCCTGGCCCGCCAGGAGGCCCGGAAGAAGGCCAAGGACGCTGTGCGGGAGCCGCACGAGGTCATCGAGGTGACCGAGTTGCAGGTCCTCCAGGAGATCCGCGACGAACTGGTCGCGCGGCGCGGCGGCGAGCACGAGCGGGTGTAACCGTCAGGACGGCACGGGACCACCGGGATCACAGGTGGTGCGGCGGCTTCTCGTCGAGGAAGCGCTTGAGGTCGGCGGCGGCGTCGCCGTCCGGGCGCTCGCCCCAGCCCCGGTCGGTGTCGTCGGTGGACTGCTGGTTCAGCGGGTCGTCGAAGATCAGCGCGTTCTTCGGGCCACGCGGCTCGGGGGCAGTGCTCATGTCCCCAGGGTACGGTCTGCGGCGGGCCCGTCCGCGGCGGGATTTTCCGGCGGCTTTCTGCTGTGCTGGGGGCCATGACGTCCAGTTCCGCTTCCGCCGCCGGGTCCGGCTCTCCGGAGCCCTCCCGCCCCTCCCGGCCGCTGCGCCCCCTCACCGCGCGCGGCCGGCACGAGTCGCACCGCGTGTCCTCACCGCTCGAGCTCTTCTTCGACCTGTGCTTCGTCGTGGCGATCGCGCAGGCGGGCGCGGAGCTGGTCCACGCCGTGGCGGAGGGCCACGCGGGGCAGGGCATCCTGAACTACGCGATGGCGTTCTTCGCCATCTGGTGGGCCTGGATGAACTTCTCGTGGTTCGCCTCGGCCTACGACAACGACGACGTGCTGTACCGGGTCGTCACCCTGGTGCAGATCGCCGGTGTGCTGGTGCTGGCCGCGGGTATCTCCCGGGCCTTCACCGACCGCGACTTCTTCCTGGTGTGGCTCGGCTACGTGATCATGCGGGTGGCGATGGCCGCCCAGTGGCTGCGTGCGGCACGGGGCGCCGAGGGTTCGGAGCGCCGCACGGCGTCGCGCTACGCGGCGGGTGTGCTGCTGTGCCAGATCGGCTGGCTGGGTCTGGTGCTCCTGCCGGAGCCGGCCCGGCCGTGGGTGTTCCTGGTGATGGTGCTCGCGGAACTGTCGGTGCCGGTGTACGCGGAGAGGACGCAGCCGACCTCCTGGCATCCGCACCACATCGCCGAACGGTACGGGCTGTTCACGATCATCGTGCTGGGCGAGACGGTCTCGGCGGCCACGGTCGCGGTGAAGTCGGCCTCCGACGAGCACTTCGCACTGTCCGAGTTGCTGCCGATCGCGGCGGGCGGCCTGCTGATCGTCTTCTCGGCCTGGTGGATCTACTTCGTGGTGCCGATCCACGGTTATCTGCGCTCCAGCCGCGAGTCCTTCCTGTGGGGCTACGGCCACTACCTGATCTTCGCCTCGGCGGCGGCGATCGGCGCGGGGCTGGAGGTGGCGGTGGAGCACGCCGTCGGCAAGAGCCATCTGTCGGCCCTGGAGGCGTCGGCCGCCGTGACCCTGCCGACGGCGTTGTACCTGATCACCGTCTGGGCCCTGCACGCTCGCCACTTCAAGGTGGGCATCGCCCAGCAGCTGGTGCTGCCCACCAGCGCCCTCCTGGTGATCTGCTGCACCTTCCTCGGCGACTGGGCGGTCCTCGCGGCGGGCCTCGTCTCGGCACTGGCCGTGGCGACGGGCGTCATCCTGACGGCGCGCGTGTCAGCGGGTCCGGGCCGGGACCGGACGGCGCGACAGGCGGCCTGAGCGCCGCACTTCCGGGCCGGCCGCCGGGGAGACTGGCCCGCATGACTGTGGACGCTTTGACGGATGTCGCCGGGGTGCGGGTGGGTCATGCGACCCTCGCGGGCGGCGGGTGGCTCACCGGGACGACGGTCGTGCTGGCCCCGGAGGGCGGCGCGGTCGCCGCCGTGGACGTGCGCGGCGGCGGACCCGGCACCAAGGAGACCGACGCGCTCGATCCGCGCAACCTCGTGCGGACGGTCGAGGCGGTCGTCCTGACCGGCGGCAGCGCGTACGGGCTGGACGCCGCCTCGGGAGTGATGGCCTGGCTGGAGGAGCGCGGGCGGGGCGTGCACGTGGGCCCCGATCCCTCGCACGTGGTGCCGGTGGTGCCGGCGGCCTGCGTGTTCGACCTGGGCCGCGGCGGTGACTTCCGGGCCCGGCCGGACGCGGCGACCGGGCGCGAGGCGGTCGAGGCCGCCGCCGCGAGCGAGCCGGGTGCGCCCGTCCCCCAGGGCTGCGTCGGGGCCGGCACGGGGGCGGCGGTGGGGCCGGTCAAGGGCGGCATCGGCAGCGCGAGCACGCTGCTCGCCTCGGGGGTCACGGTGGCGGCGCTCGTCGTGGCCAACGCGGCCGGGTCCGCCGTGGACCCCGAAACGGGGGTGCTGTACGGCGAGTTGTTCCAGGGACGTGCCGAGTATCCCGACGCGCGGGTGCACGAGACCGCGCTCAGACGGCTCGCCGAAGCCGCCGCACGCAACGGGCCGCCCCCGCTGAACACCACGCTCGCGGTGGTCGCCACCGACGCCGACCTGTCCAAGGCCCAGGCGCAGAAACTCGCCGGGACGGCACACGACGGCATCGCACGCGCCGTCCGGCCGGTGCACCTGCTCAACGACGGGGACACGGTGTTCGCCCTGGCCACCGGCGCCCGTCCGCTCGCCCCCGACCCCGGCCCTCCCGTTCCCGGTACCGGCTCACCCGCTCCCCGCTCCGGCTCACCCGCCCCCCGCTCCGGCTTCCCCGCTCCCGGCTCCGGTGCGCCCGCTGCGGGTTCCGGTGTGCCCGCCGCCGGTCCGCCCGGCTCCGGTGGGACCCTCGCCCTGAACGAGGTGCTCGCCGCCGGAGCGGACGTGGTGACCCGCGCGATCGTCCGCGCCGTGCGGGCCGCCGAGTCGGTGGACGGACCCGGCGGAACATGGCCGGCCTACCGGGAGTTGTACGGGAGGCGATGATCCGGGCGGGCGACAGGAGGGGGCGGACAGTGCGGGCATCTGGGGCCAACTGCCCCCGCCGAGGGCGACGTCGGCCCCCTGGCAGGTCTCATGGGGGCGACGATTGTCCCGGTTCTGTCACGTGAAAGGTTTTCAGCCGAACCGCGGGAACCTCGCGCGGGGCCGCCCGCCTCTCTATCCACGCATTACAGCCACTCACCACTCACCACCCGCTCACTTCGCACTTTCCGCTCAGCACTTCTCACTTCCACGAACCTGGAGCAGCCCGTGACAACGCCGGACATAGCAGCGCGGCGCATACTGGGGGCCTGTGCCGCCCTGATGGTCGGCACCCTCACCCTCACCGGATGCGGCGGCGACGCCAAGGCCAACGACGACGGCAAGGGCGGCGGCAAGGACAGCGTCAAGACCTCCACGGCCAAGATCGACATCTCGGCCAAGGACGGTTCCACCGGTGCGTCGATCAACGCGACCGGCGTGAAGGTCAGCGACGGAAAGCTGACCGACGTGAAGATGACCGTCGCAGGGTCCGGCAAGGACATACCCGGCACGATCTCGGCCGACGGCGCCACCTGGAAGCCGAAGGAGCAGCTGGACCGCGGCACGAAGTACCAGCTCTCGGCGACGGCCAAGGACGACGCGGGCCGCGTCGCCGCCGCCAACTCCATCTTCACGACCGTCACCACGAAGAACAGCTTCATCGGCACGTACACCCCGGACAACGGCACGACGGTGGGCGTCGGAATGCCGGTGTCGTTCAACTTCGACAAGGTCATCAGCGACAAGAAGGCCGTGCAGTCGCACATCACGGTGACCTCCAGCAGTGGCCAGCAGGTGGTCGGCCACTGGTTCGGCGCCCAGCGCCTCGACTTCCGGCCCCAGGAGTACTGGAAGGCCGGTTCCAAGGTCACGATGAACATAGACCTGGACGGCGTGCAGGGCGCGAACGGCGTCTACGGCGTGCAGAAGAAGACCGTGACCTTCACGATCGGCCGCTCGCAGGTCTCCACGGTCGACGTCAACACGCAGACCATGACGGTCGTCCGCGACGGCCGGACCGTCAAGACGATCCCCGTCTCCACGGGCAGCCCCGAGCACACGACGTACAACGGGCAGATGGTGATCTCGGAGAAGTTCACGCAGACGCGCATGAACAGTCAGACGGTCGGCCTGGGCGGCGAGTACGACATCCCGGACGTGCCGCACGCCATGCGCCTGACGACCTCCGGCACCTTCATCCACGGCAACTACTGGTACAACCCGGGCAACCCGCCCTTCGGCAACTCCGGCACCAGCCACGGCTGTGTCGGCATGCAGGACGCGCGCGGCGCACAGGGCGACACCCCCGCCAAGTCGTTCTTCGACAGCTCGCTCCTCGGCGACGTCGTGATCGTGAAGCACTCCCCCGACAAGACGGTCGCCCCGGACAACGGCCTCAACGGCTGGAACATGCCGTGGAGCGAGTGGACCGCCGGAAGCAGCGCCTGACCACTCCTGACTCACAACGCGCCACTGACCAGCGGATTTTGACGAAACGCCGGGTCGCACGGGAACTTCTCGTGCGGCCCGGCCGTTTTTCCGCCGTACGTTTTCTCGGTTCCCGGACACAATGTCCCACCGAGGGGCTACGGTATGCACCCACCAGGTGACATGCAGCAACGCCGGGAGAAACCTTGAGCGTTCCGTACGAGACGACCGCGTACGAACCACGCCGCTCGCCCGAGTCTCCGGAGGAGCAGCTCGCGCGGCTGCTCGGTCGCGCGCTGAACTCCTTCGAACTGCCCGACGAGACGATACGCCGGCTCGACTGCGCGCTGGCGTACGACGGCTCGCTGCACTCCGCACACCACAGCGCGGGCCTGCACCGCGAGACGTACCGGCACACCTGGCTGCTCGCCGACGGATCGGCGCTGACCCTGTGGGAGCTGGTGCACAACACCGCCCCGGGCGGCGAGTCGCAGCACGAGGTCTACCTCGACGAGGAGGAGCTGGGCACCGCCACCGGACGGCTGCCGTTGCCGCCGGACGCGCCGGAGTTCGAGCCGCCGGTGCTCGTGCAGTTCTCCGTCCTGCCCGAGGCCCGGCACGCGTACGCCCCCGGTGACGCCGCCGACCACGCCCGCCGGCTCCTGCGGCGGGCGGAGAACACGGACCGCCCCGGCACGGAGGTCGCCTCGCTGCTCCAGACGGCGTCCGGACACCAGATCACGCAGGCCTTCGGCCGTCCCTGCCGCGCGGGACGCGCCGGACTGGGCTTCACGCTCTACGAGCACGCCTTCCTGCTGCGCGACGGCGTGGAGGTCTCCCTGTGGGAGGTGGAGCACACGGCGACGCCCGACGGCCGCCACATGTGCGAGGTCTACGCCACCGAGGACGCGGCCCGCGACGCGATGGAGCGGCGGGCGGCGCGGCTGCCTTGAGCGCCGCGCCGTCGGCCGGTCAGTGGCCGTCGCCGAGCTGACGCACCAGGCCGGCGAAGGCGGCCCGCTCCGCCGGGGTCAGTTCGACGTACTCCCGGTGGGGTCCGGAGCCGCGCTGGGCCGGGAGTGCCCGCAGAGCGGGCGCGTGCGGTCGGCGGCGGATCTCGAACCGGAGGCCGAATCGGTAACCGGCGAGGCCGACGGCGCAGGCGAGGAACAGCACGGCGGGCAGGACCACACCGAACCAGACCAGGAACGGGACGTGCTCAGGCATGTCTTCAAGTGAACACCACGGTCCGGGACTTTGACCCCGGACCGTGACGTATCTCGCAGGTGACGTGAACTACTCACAGCACCCCAAAGGGGCCATGACCGGCCATGGAGGCCACGGCCGGCCGCTGAGGCCGCTGCCGGGGCTTCAGGCCGCCACCGGCTGCTCGCGGTCCGCCGACGTGCTCTGCACGCCCTCGTCGCCGCCGTCCGCCCCGCCCCGGCCCGCACCGCCTGGCGCGGACGTACGCAGCGTCTTCAGGGCGACCACCAGCGCCGTCGTCGCGCAGACGCCCGCCGCGACGGCGAGCAGGTAGAAGAACGGGTTGCCGATCAGCGGGACCACGAAGATGCCGCCGTGCGGGGCGCGCAGTGTGGCGCCGAAGGTCATCGACAGGGCGCCGGTGAGCGCGCCGCCGACCATCGAGGCGGGGATGACGCGCAGCGGGTCGGCCGCCGCGAACGGGATGGCGCCCTCGGAGATGAACGAGGCTCCCAGCACCCAGGCGGCCTTGCCGTTCTCCCGCTCGGTGTGGGTGAAGAGCCTGCCGCGCACGGTCGTGGCCAGCGCCATCGACAGCGGCGGCACCATGCCGGCGGCCATCACCGCGGCCATGATCTTCATCGCGGAGTCGCTCGGGTCGGAGACGGCGATCCCGGCGGTGGCGAAGGTGTAGGCGACCTTGTTGACCGGGCCGCCCAGGTCGAAGCACATCATCAGGCCGAGCAGCGCCCCGAGCAGGACGGCGTTGGTGCCGGTCAGACCGTTGAGCCAGTCGGTCATGCCCTTCTGGGCGGCGGCGATGGGTTTGCCGATGACCACGAACATCAGGAACCCGACGACCGCCGAGGAGATCAGCGGGATCACCACCACCGGCATGATGCCGCGCAGCGCCGCCGGGATGCGGATCTTCTGGACGGCGATCACCACGCCGCCCGAGATCAGACCGGCCGCGAGGCCGCCCAGGAAGCCCGCGTTGATGGTGAGGGCGATCGAGCCGCCGACGAAACCGGGGACGAGTCCGGGCCGGTCGGCCATGCCGTAGGCGATGTAACCGGCCAGCACCGGCACGAGGAAGGCGAAGGCCACGCCGCCGATCTGGAACAGCAGCGCCGCCCAGCTGCCGGCCTGGGTCCAGACGAAGTGGTCCATGACCGACGGCGCCTTGTTGATCTGGTAGCCGCCGATCGCGAAGCCGAGGGCGATCAGCAGTCCGCCCGCGGCGACGAACGGGACCATGTAACTGACGCCCGACATCAGCCACTTGCGCAGCTTGGTGCCGTAGCCCTCGCCCGCCTGGCCGGCCCGCTCGACCGGCGTGCCACCGGGCGCCGCCGCCGCGCTCACCTCACCGCGTGCGGCCTTGCCGCGGACCTCGCCGATCAGTTCGCCGGGCCGGTTGATGCCCGCCTTGACGCCGACGTCGACGGTCGGCTTCCCGGCGAAGCGGTCCTTGTCCCGTACGGGGACGTCATGGGCGAAGATCACGCCGTCGGCCGCCGCGATCACGGCCGGGTCGAGCCGGGTGAATCCAGCCGAGCCCTGTGTCTCGACGACCAGCTCGACGCCCGCCTCGCGGCCCGCGTTCTCCAGTGACTCGGCCGCCATGTAGGTGTGCGCGATGCCGGTGGGGCAGGAGGTGACGGCGACGATCCGGAACGGGGAGGCGGGCGGGGGCGTGGGCTCCGCCGCGGCAGCCGATGGGGCGGCGGTGCCCGTCGCGGCGCCGGCGGAGGCCGCCCCCGGCACCGCGACGGAGTCCTCGGGGGCCTCGGGGGCCTCGGGGGCCTCGGGGTTCTGCGAGTCCGGGACACGGTTCGCGAGGGCCGCGGGACTCTCTGCGCGCCCGGCCGCCTCAGCGCCGGCAGTATCAGTGGTCCCGGCGGACTCAGTGGTCCCGGCGGGCTCAATGGTTCCTGTGGCCTCAGCACCCGCTACGGCCTCAGCACCCGCTATGGCCTCACGACTCCCGGCCGCATCACTGCTCCCGGCCGCCTCGGTGCCCTGCGCCCTGCCCGCCGGGCTCGTGTCGCCGCGGATCAGCGCCGCCGCCGTCGCCGCGTCGCCCGCGGTGCGCAGGGCGGCGGTGAACCCGGCGTTCATCAGCTGCCGGGCCAGCGAGGACAGGATCGTCAGGTGGGCGTCGTCGGCACCCGCCGGAGCGGCGATCAGGAAGATCAGGTCGGCGGGGCCGTCCGGCGCGCCGAAGTCGATCCCGGCGGCGCTGCGCCCGAAGGCGAGCGTCGGCTCGGTGACGTGCGCGCTGCGGCAGTGCGGGATGCCGATGCCGCCGTCGAGGCCGGTCGGCATCTGCGCCTCGCGGGCGGCCACGTCGGCGAGGAAGCCGTCCAGGTCGGTCACCCGGCCCTGGGCCACCATCCGTTCGGCGAGGGCGCGCGCCGCCGCCTCCTTGGTGTCGGCGGACAGGTCGAGGTCGACCAGGTCCGCGGTGATCATGTCACTCATCGCGGGCTCCTTAGCGCGCGTATCGCCCGGGCGGCGGGGCTGGGGACGGGAGTGGGGACGGTGGCGCTCGTGTGGACAGGAGCGGGGAAGGCGGAACGAGCGGAGGTCAGCGGGGTGACGGAGACGCCGGCGGCGGTCATGAAACCGGCTCCGTGAGCGCGCGGTCCACGGGCACCTCGGCGGTGACCGTGACCGACTCGGGGTCCAGGTCGCCCGGGGCCGGCATCACGCTGCCGGGCAGCCTGACCGCGGCGGCGCCGTGCGCGACGGCCGAGGCCAGGGCTCGCGGTCCGGAGCCGCCGGCGACGAGGAAGCCGGCCAGGGAGGAGTCGCCCGCGCCGACGTTGCTGCGTACGGTGTCGACGCGCGCGCTGCCGTACCAGGCGCCCGCGCCGTCCACGAGCAGTTGCCCGTCGGCGCCCAGGCTCGCCAGGACGGCGCGTGCGCCGAGGCCGCGCAGTTCCTCCGCCGCCTTGAGCGCGTCGCCCACCGTCGCCAGCGGGCGCCCGACGGCCCGCGCCAGTTCCTCGGCGTTGGGCTTGACCACGTCCGGTCCCTCGCGCAGCGCCGCCAGGAGAGCGGGTCCCGAGGTGTCCAGCGCGATGCGTACGCCGGCGGCGTGCGCCCGCGCGACCAGGTCGGCGTACCAGGAGGGCGCGAGGCCGCGCGGCAGGCTGCCGCAGCAGGCGATCCAGTCGGCGCCGCGCGAGCTGCCCCGAACCGCCTCCAGCAGCGACTCCTGCTCCTCGCGGGTGAGTTCGGGGCCGGGCGCGTTGATCTTCGTCAGGACGCCGTCCGCCTCCGCGAGGGCGATGTTGGAACGGGTCGCGCCGGCGACGGGGACCGGCGCGACCTCGATGCCCTGCGCGTCGAGCAGTTCGGCGACCAGTGCGCCGGGCGCACCACCGAGGGGCAGTACGGCGATCGTGCGCCGTCCGGCGGCGGCGACCGCGCGCGAGACGTTCACGCCCTTGCCGCCCGGGTCCACCCGCTCGCCGGTGGCCCGGACGACCTCGCCGCGGTCCAGGGAGGGGACCTCGTAGGTGCGGTCCAGGGACGGGTTGGGGGTGACGGTGACGATCATGCGCGTACTACTTCCGTGCCGCCGCGCTCGATGACGGCGGCGTCCTCGGGGCTCAACCCGCTGTCGGTGATCAGCAGGTCCACGTCGCTCAGGCCGCCGAAGCGGGCGAAGTGCTCCTGGCCGTGCTTGGCGGAGTCGGCGAGCAGCACCACGCGGCGGGCCGCGGCGATCGCCGCGCGCTTGACCGCCGCCTCGGCGAGGTCGGGGGTGGTCAGGCCGTGTTCGGCGGAGAAGCCGTTGGCGGCGACGAACAGGACGTCGGCGCGGATCTCGCCGTAGGCCCGCAGCGCCCAGGCGTCCACGGCGGCGCGCGTGCGGTGCCGTACGCGCCCGCCGACGAGGTGGAGTTGCAGGCCGGGGTGGTCGGCGAGGCGGGCGGCTATGGGCAGGGAGTGCGTGACGACGGTGAGGTCCGCCTCCAGCGGCAGGGCGGCGGCCAGGCGGGCCACCGTCGTGCCGGCGTCGAGGATCAGTGTGCCCTCGGCGGGGAGTTCGGCCAGGGCCGCCTTGGCGATGCGGTCCTTCTCGTCGGCCGCCGTGGCCTCGCGCTCGGTCAGGTCCGGCTCGAAGTCGAGGCGGCCGGCCGGGATGGCCCCGCCGTGCACCCGGCGCAGCAGGCCGGCCCGGTCGAGGGTCTTCAGGTCGCGGCGGATCGTCTCCGCCGTCACCTGGAGCTCCTCGGCGAGCGACACCACGTCCACCCGGCCGCCGTCACGGGCGAGCCGGAGGATCTCCTGCTGCCGCTCCGCTGCGTACATGTCCGTTTGCCTCCGACTGATGCCCGAACTTGTGGTTTCGCTCGGAGGCTACGCCGGGACACTCGGAAAGTAAACAGGTTCGGGCCCAAACGGGCACGAATGGACTTTCGGTGGCTGGGGCGGGGCCTCGGACCCGTCCCGGGCCTGAGGGTTCCCCCTCCCGTCCCGGGCGCGAGGGGGAAGCATCGGGCCCGCCCCGGGCGACGGCAAGGGCCCGGCACCTCCACCGACACGGCAAAGGGCCCGGCACCTCCACCGGCGCCGGGCCCCCCTCAGCGTCCCCGCCCTGCTCAGCCGACGAGTTCCGGCTCCCGGGGTCCGGCAGCCGCGAGCCCCTCGCCGTCCGCGCCCTCCGTGTCACCCGCGCCCCGCGCATCCTCGGCGCCTTCCTCGTGCTGGGCCGGCCGCCGGGGCAGCGCGGACATCAGGACGAAGATGGCACCCAGGACCGCGGCCACCCACCACAGCGCGTGCTGGAAGGCGTCGACGAAGGCCGGGCCCACCTGAGCCGGGGTGAGCCGGTCACCGATCACGCCGAAGAACACGACCGACACCAGGCCGAGGCCCAGCGCGTTGCCCATCTGCTGGACGGTGTTGATCAGACCGGACGCCGAGCCCGCGTGCTCACGCGGCACCCCGGAGAGCACCGCGTCCGTCAGCGGAGCGACGATCAGGCCCATGCCCACGCCCATGACGACCAGCGGAAGCGCCATCTGCCAGGGGGCGATGTGCAGGCCGTAGCGGCCGGACTCCCAGATGTAGAGCAGCACACCGGCCGCCATGAGCAGGGCACCCGCCTGGAGCACCTTGCGGCCGAAGCGCGGGACCAGCTTCTGCACGGACAGACCCGCCGCCACGGACACGGCGAGCGAGAACGGGACCCCCGTCAGCCCCGCCCGCAGCGGGCTCCAGCCCAGGCCGATCTGCATGTACAGCGTCCAGACCAGGAAGAAGACGCCCAGCGCGACACCGAAGACCGTCTGTACGGCGATGCCCGCCGCGAAGCTCTTCACGCGGAACAGCGACAGTTCGACCAGCGGGGAGCCGTCGCGCGCCGCCTTGCGCCGCTCGTACGCCACCAGCAGCGCGAACACCGCCACCGCGCCCGCCATCGACCCGTACCCCCACAGCGGCCAGCCGAGCTCACGGCCCCGGGTCAGCGGGTAGAGCAGCATCAGCAGACCGAGCGTGACGAGGGCGACGCCGACCAGGTCCAGTTTCAGCGCCCGCGGCGCCTTGGACTCGGCGATGAAACGGCTGCCGAGCAGCAGGGCCACCACGCCCACCGGAAGGTTGATCAGGAAGATCGGCCGCCACTGGAGGCCGAACAGGTTCCACTGAGTCAGCAACGCGCCGAGCAGCGGCCCGGAGACCGCCCCCAGTCCCACGATCGCGCCGAACAGGCCGAAGATCTTGCCGCGTTCGCGCGCCGGGAAGGTGGCGTGCACGATCGACAGGACCTGCGGCACCATCATCGCGGCCATGGCGCCTTGCAGGACGCGGGAGGCGACCAGCATCTCGGGGTTCACGGCGAAGCCGCACAGCGCGGAGGCGAGGGTGAAGCCGCCGATGCCCAGGAGGAACAGCCGCTTGCGGCCGTGGATGTCGCCGAGCCGCCCGCCGGTGATCAGCCCGGCCGCGAAGGCGAGGGCGTAACCGGCGGTGATCCACTGGATCTGGCTGAAGGACGCGCCGGTGTCCTTCTGGATGGACGGTATCGCGATGTTGACGATCGTGACGTCCACGAGGTCCATGAAGGCCGCGGTCATCACGATCGCCAGCGCGAACCAGCGGCAGCGGTCGGCCACCTGTGCTGAGCTGCTGACAAGGGTTTCGCTGGAGGTCATACGGACAAGCTAGTCAGGCAATAGGTCAGATCGTGTCCTAGATGTGCGGCATCCTCGGACCTATGACGACGGACACTCCGGCACGGCTCCTCCAGCTCCTGTCCCTGCTCCAGACACCCCGCGAATGGCCCGGTGGCGAGCTGGCCGAGCGGCTCGGGGTGTCCCGGCGGACCGTCCGGCGCGACATCGACCGGCTGCGCGAACTGGGCTACCCGGTTCAGGCGAGCATGGGCTCCGACGGCGGGTACCGGCTGGTCGCGGGCAAGGCGATGCCACCGCTCGTACTCGACGACGAGGAGGCCGTGGCCATCGCGGTCGGGCTGCGGGCCGGGGCCGGGCACGCGATCGAGGGCATGGACGAGGCGGCGGTGCGGGCACTGGCGAAGCTGGAGCAGGTGCTGCCGGCCAGGCTGCGCCACCGCGTCTCCACCCTCCAGGCCGCCACCACACCGCTGACCAGCGGGGACGGGGCGTCCGTCACCCCCGAGACACTGACCGTGATGGCGTCCGCGGTGGCGGGGCGGGAACGACTGCGCTTCGCCTACCGGGCCGGCGACGGCACCGGCACCCGGCGCCTGACGGAGCCGTACCGGCTGGTGTCGACCGGGCGCCGCTGGTACCTCGTCGCCTACGACCTCGACCGGGCGGACTGGCGGACGTTCCGCGTCGACCGGGTCAGCGAACCGTTTCCGACCGGCGCGCGCTTCACCCCGCGCGAGCTGCCCACCGGGAGCGCGGCGGAGTACCTGCGCCACTCGATGCAGCAACGGCAGGAGACGTACGCGTTCACGGTCACCTTCCCCGAACCCGTCGAGTCGGTCGCCGCGCGGCTGCCCGCCTGGCTCGGTACCCCGGAGCCCCTGCCGGACGGCGGCTGCCTGCTCCGCGCGACGGTCGGCGACCGGGTGGAGTGGCTCGCGCTACGGCTGGCGATGCTGGGGTGCGAGTTCACGGTGCAGGAGCCGTCGGAACTCGTCGAGTGCGTAAGGGCGTTGGGGGAACGCATGGTGCGGGCCGCCGGAGGGCGGCCGGTCGCGGCGCCGGGCTAGTCGGTCCCTGTCGGGTCGTGGGGCCGGTGGGTGGTCCAGGGGAAGTCCCGTAGTGCCGCCAGGTTGCGCAGGGCCAGGGCGGCCGGTCCGTCCGGGCCGGTGGCCGGTGCCTCGCCGGTGGCCCAGGCTTCTACGGCCACACGCACGGCGGCGCTCGCCACGGCCGCCGAGAAGCGCAGTTCCGGTGCGATGCCGTCGGCGCTCACGGCGCTCCCGGCGCTCGCGATGTTCCCGCTCCTCGTCCCGGGCCCGGGTTCCCCGGTCGGCCCGGCCGACCCAGCCGACCTTGCCGACCTTGCCGTCCTGGCCGCGAGCACCCGGGCGAGGTCCCGTTCCGACTCCAGGCAGACCTCGGCCCACACCTTGCGCACCGCCGGGCTGCTCGCCGCCAGGCGGATGAGCGTGCGCGCCCACTGCCAGGAGACCGCGGAGACGCCCGAGCCCGGGGTGAAAGTGTGCCGCACCGCGTGGGCCAGCGCCTCCGGGACCGAGAGTCCGGCCGGGGCGGCCCCGACCGCCTCCCTCCACCGCTCGGCTCCCGCCGCGTAGCAGGGGGCCACGGCCTCTTCCTTCGTGGCGAAATAGCGGTAGAAGGTGCGCGGGGCGACACCCGCAGCCTGGGCGATGTCCTCGGCACGCGTGGCACGCAGTCCCCGGGTCATGAACAGGCGGGCCGCCGCCGACGCGATCTCCATCCGGGTGGCCGCCTTGCGGCGCTCGGTGAGGGAAGGGGCCTTGCGGTCGGCGGGGATGGAGCTCGTCACCCCGGCAGGCTATGCCGGTGTGGCAGAATCTGCCATCTGGCGGGCCACCCCGGGGTTCAGGTCCGGGGTGCCCCGTCTCTCCGGCCCGCCCGGCACCGGCAACCACACGCAGGGCCCCGCCGTGCCACGCATCGCCCCCGAACAGCATGGAGCCGGGCTCCGACGCCCGGGGGAAGGCGCCGAAGCCCGGCTCTGGGGAGGTCCCGGCGCCGGGGGGAGTGCGTCGGGACGTGGCTCTGTGTGCGCCGCCCGACCCTCACCGGCCGTCGGCCGACCGCGTGGGTCGGCTCAAGTCGGATCGGCTCGGGTCGGTGGCTGCGATCAGTTCATGCGCCGGCACGGTTTGTACGACGACACGGTACGTACGACGACACGGTCGATCGGTACGGTCGAGTCGATCAGTAGGGTCGATCAGTACGGCAGCACGGTCGGTGCGCCCCTGCCGGACGACGTGGGTGTGTCGGACGACGTACGTCGGTCGGGTGGTACGACTCTGACGGACCGGCGTCCGGACAGGTACCGAACTTCCGGGCCCGGAAGGGTTGTTCCCGGCGCGCCGCCGGTTGAAGCGACGCTCCACAGCCATGTTTGCGCGGGCTTCGGCCACCGGGCGTACGCGGTGGGAGTCGGCCCGCCGTGTCCGCTACCTCTCGCGCGCCGTACACGCACCGCGCACACGCCGCACCGAACACATGCCGCACCGTACACGCACTGCGCCGCCCGCGTACCGAACCCCACACGCACCGCGCCGTCCACGTGCCGCGGAGGCCCGCCTGACCGCCCCTGCCGCGAAGGCCCGGGGAGGGCGGCTCCCCGGGGCGGTCCCTCACGCGGCGGCGTCGAACCCCGTGTCGCGGGCCAGCTTCTTCAGCTCCAGCAGCGCGTGCTTCTCGATCTGGCGGATGCGCTCACGCGTCAGGCCGTGCTCCTTGCCGACCTCGGTCAGCGTCCGCTCGCGGCCGTCGTCGATGCCGTAGCGCATCTTGATGATGGAGGCCGTGCGCTGGTCGAGGCGGCCGATCAGGTCGTCCAGCTCCTCGCTGCGCAGCAGGGTCAGGACCGACTGCTCGGGCGAGACCGCGGAGGTGTCCTCCAGCAGGTCGCCGAACTGGGTCTCACCCTCGTCGTCCACCGACATGTTCAGCGAGACCGGGTCACGGGCCCAGTCGAGCACGTCGGAGACGCGCTCCGGCGTCGAGCCCAGCTCCGCGGCGATCTCCGCGGGCTCCGGGTCGCGGCCGTTCTCCCGGTTGAACTCGCGCTGGACGCGGCGGATGCGGCCGAGCTCCTCCACCAGGTGGACGGGGAGCCGGATGGTGCGCGACTGGTCCGCTATCGAGCGCGTGATCGCCTGGCGGATCCACCAGGTGGCGTACGTCGAGAACTTGAAGCCCTTGCGGTAGTCGAACTTCTCCACCGCGCGCACCAGGCCGGCGTTGCCCTCCTGGATCAGGTCCAGCAGGGGCAGGCCGCTGCGCGGGTACCGGCGGGCGACCGCGACGACCAGGCGCAGGTTGGAGCGGATGAACACGTCCTTGGCCCGCTCGCTGTCGGCGACCAGGGCCTCCAGCTCCTCGCGAGTGGCCTCGGCCGGGGACTCCTCGTACCCGTCGAGGATCTGCCGCGCGAACACACCCGCCTCGATGATCTGGGACAGCTCGACCTCCTTGGCGGCGTCGAGCAGCGGTGTACGCGCGATCTCGTCGAGGTACATGCCGACCAGGTCGCGGTCGGCGATCTCGCCGCCATGGGCGCGAACACTGCGTGCCGCGTCGGCCGTCTCGCCGGTGGCGGACTGTCGACGGGCGACGGCACGGGTTGCCATGCGTGCTCCCTTGCGATGGTGTGTCAGCGGGTGGTCCACAGGACGCTCGGCACTCTCTGGGGGACTCTCCTCGGGTGCCCCGCATCCGATGGGAACAACGACTTGAAACCGGACAGAATTCCCAACCCGCCCCCCAATTTTTCTGATCATGCAGTACCCTGTCCCGCCGCGGCGTTTCGCACGCCGTGGCAACGGGCACGGAGCCGCAGGTCAGGAGGGCGGTCGAGGCCCCTCCTGACGGACCCGGACCCCCGCCGACCGCCTCTTCATGAGACACCGGTCACACGGATACCGCAGTCACCACGGCGGAAGAGCGTCATCCTCGACCGCCCCTCCACTCTCATGGACGGGCGGCGCCGCCCGAAGGTTGCCGCAAAGCCGGGATCTCGGGAGATTCCCGGACACCACCCCAGGTGCGCACCGGGGCCGGCCCCGAGCCGACCCTCAGCCGCCCCGGCGGCCCCGACCCTGCCCTCGGCCGCCCACGGCTCGGCCCTCAGCCGTCCCCGACTCCCGACTCCGCCCTCGGTCGCCCCCGAGCCCGACCCTCAGCCGAACTGCACCGACCGCTTCGCCATTCCCATCCAGAAGCCGTCGATCACCGACCGCTGCGCGTCCAGCTCCCCGGCGGCCTCCGCCGCGCCCATGGTCACGAACAGCGGGGCGAAGTGCTCGGTGCGCGGGTGGGCGTACCGCCCCGCCGGGGCCTTGTCGAGGAAGTCCAGCAGGGCGTCCCAGTCGCGGGCCTCCAGGGCTCGCCGCCCCCAGTCGTCGAACTCGGAGGACCAGCTCGGCACCCCGGCGCCCGTGTACCGCAGGGCGGCGAGGTTGTGGGTGAAGAAGCCGGAGCCGACGATCAGCACGCCCTCGTCGCGCAGCGGGGCGAGCCTGCGGCCGATGCCCATGAGCTTCACGGGATCGAGGGTCGGCATGGACACCTGGAGGACGGGGATGTCGGCGTCGGGGAACATCTCGACGAGCGGGACGTAGGCGCCGTGGTCCAGGCCCCGGTCGGGCACGTCCTGTACGGGCAGGCCGGGGCCGCGCAGCAGCCCCCGCACCCGCTCGGCGAGGCCGGGGGCGCCGGGAGCCGCGTACCGCACCTGGTAGTAGTGCTCGGGGAAGCCCCAGAAGTCGTAGACCAGGGGGACCGTCTCCACGGCGCCGAGGGCGAGCGGGGCCTCCTCCCAGTGCGCGGAGACGACCAGGATCGCGCGGGGCCGGGGCAGGGCGGCGGACCAGGCGGCGAGCTGTCCGGGCCAGACGGGGTCGTCGGCGAGCGGCGGGGCGCCGTGGCTGAGGTAGAGGGCGGGCATGCGCTCCGGAGCGGTGGTCATGGCGGCGGCTTTCTCGTGGCGGCGGACGCGGACGGCGGGAGGGTGAGCCGGGCGGTGAGCTTCACAGCCGAAGTGGGCAGGGCCCCGAGACCCGAGAACCCTGACCCCTGGAACCCTGGAACTTGAACTTTAAAGCTCCAACTCGGTCCACTCTACGCGCAACTTTGTTTAACGTTCAATGAGCAGCCTCGTAGAGTGGAGTACATGAACACGGCACCCGTTTCCGCGTCCGGCTCCCCCCAGGCCCGTCCCGCCGACGCCCAGCGCTGGCTCACCGCGGAGGAACAGCGTGTCTGGCGCGCCTATCTCCACGCCACCACCCTCCTGGAGGACCACCTCGACCGTCAGCTGCAGCGCGACGCGGGCATGCCGCACATCTACTACGGTCTCCTCGTCCAGCTCGCCGAAGCCCCGCGCCGTCGGCTGCGCATGACCGAGCTGGCCATGAGCGCCAAGATCACCCGTTCCCGCCTCTCGCACGCCGTCGCCCGCCTGGAGAAGAACGGCTGGGTCCGCCGCGAGGACTGTCCCTCCGACAAACGGGGCCAGTTCGCGGTCCTCACCGACGAGGGCGCCGACGTCCTGCGGCGCACCGCTCCCGGCCACGTGGCCGCCGTACGGCAGGCCCTGTTCGAGCGGCTCAGCCCCGAACAGCAGAAGTCCCTCGGCGAGATCATGCAGATCGTCGCCGAGGGACTGCAGCCGAACGAAGCGGGCGCGGACCTGCCCTGGCTGCGCTGAGCCGCCGGGCAGGTACCCGTCCGCGGTGGTACGTCAGTGGGCGATGACCGGCACCGCCACCTGCTCCTCTGCGCCCTCACCGGAGGCGGCGCCGGAGCCGGTCACCATGGTCGTGCCCGGGCGCCCCGCGTTGACGAAGGTCAGCGCGATCACGGCGGCCAGCACGAGGATGCCGACGGCGAACCAGATGGCGCTGGTGTACCCGTGCACCAGACCCTGCACCTGCACCTGCTGCTGCCCCGGCCGGGTGGTGCCCGCGGCCGCCATGTGGTCCTTGATGTAGGACGCGGTCGCGGAGGAGGCGATCGTGTTCAGCAGCGCTGTACCGATGGCGCCGCCCACCTGCTGCGAGGTGTTGACCATCGCGGAGGCGACACCGGCGTCACGCGGCTGCACGCCCTGGGCGGACAGCGACATGGCCGGCATGAACGCCGTACCCATGCCGAGACCGAGCAGCAGCATCGCGGGCAGCAGCAGGGCCGGGTAGGAGGTGTCGGTCTTCAGCTGGGTCAGCAGCAGCATGCCGACGGAGGCGACCAGGAAGCCGGGGCCCATCAGGAGCCGGGCCGGGACCCGGGTCATCAGCCGGGCACCGATCTGGGTGGAGCCGGTGATCATGCCCGCGATCATCGGGAGGAAGGCGAAACCGGTCTTGACCGGCGAGTAGCCCTTCACGATCTGCAGGTAGTAGGTCAGGAAGAGGAACAGGCCGAACATGCCGATGATCGCCAGGCCCAGCGAGAGGTAGACACCGCCGCGGTTGCGCTCGGTGACCACGCGCAGCGGCAGCAGCGGGGCCCGCATCCGCGACTCGACGAGCACGAAGGCGACGAGCAGCACGGCCGAACCCACGAACATGGAGATGGTCAGCGCGTCGCTCCAGCCGGCGGACTCGGCGCGGGTGAACCCGTAGACCAGTGCGACCAGGCCGAGGGTGGACAGGATGACGCCGGGGATGTCCAGCGGCGAGCGGTTGCGGCCGCCGGCCGGCTCGCGGATGACGAAGTAGGCACCGGCCGCGGCGACCACGGCGAAGGGGATGTTCACGAAGAACGTCCAGCGCCAGTCCAGGTACTCGGTGAGGAAACCGCCGAGGATCAGACCGACGGCGCCGCCACCGCCGGCGATCGCACCGTAGATGCCGAACGCCTTGGCGCGCTCCTTGGCGTCGGTGAACATCACCGCGAGCAGGGAGAGCGCGGCGGGCGCGAGCAGCGCGCCGAACGCACCCTGCAACGCACGGGAACCGAACAGCAGCGCGCCGCTCGTGGCCGCGCCGCCGAGCGCGGAAGCCGCGGCGAAACCGGTCAGACCGACCACGAAGGCGCGCTTGCGGCCCCACAGGTCGGCGATGCGGCCACCGAAGAGGAGGAGCCCGCCGAAAGCGAGGGCGTAGGCCGTGACGACCCACTGCCGGTTGCCGTCGGAGATGCCCAGGTCCTTCTGGGCCGAGGGCAGGGCGATGTTCACGATGGTGGCGTCGAGGACGACCATCAGCTGGGCGAGCGCTATGAAGACGAGCGCCTTCCAGCGGTTGGCGTCGCCGGACTTCTCCAGAACGCCGGGAGCCTTTGCGGCTGTTTCGGACATGGGTGTACCCACTTCAGGACTTCGTGACGGAAAAAAGGGTGTCGAAAGCTGCACCGACAGGTCTTCGAGGTTCGCTTCGAAGGCCCTCGGAGGAAGACGGAGGAGGCAGAACGGAAAGGCAGGCGGGCGAGCGGGCAGGCGGAAGGAAGGGACAGAGGGGCGAAGGGCAGAGGGAGAGCAGGAGGGAGGGAAGGAAGGAAGGGCGGAGGGAGGGAAGGAGCAGGGCTCCGGCCCCGGTCCTGGACCGGTCGCTACCGGTCGGTCAGGCCTGGCATCAGGCCTGGCAGCGGAGAGCCTCCATGGTCAAGGTGGTACCCGGCAGGGCGGAACGGGCCGGTGCCCGCAACCCGTCCAGGAACAGCTGTAGATGACGGTGGACGAAGCGGTCGTGGCTGAGGCATCCGGTGCCGGCCGGCGGGCGGCTGAGCTGGGCGGCGGCGACCATCAGGTCACCCACACCCACATCAGCGCGCAACTGGCCGGCCGCCTTGGCACGGTCCATGACCTCCTCGACGAGGTGCTCGAACCGGTGGCGCGCGGCCTCCAGGTCGGGGTGGTGCTGGTCGAAAGTGCTGGAGACCATCGGACAGAGTGCGCTGATCCGCTCGTCGGCGGCGGCGTGCACGAAGCGCGACAGCGCCTCGAAGGCGTCGCCGCTCTCCGCGAGCGCCTGCTCGGCCGCCTCGGCCGTACGGTCCATCACGGCGCAGACGACCTCGCGGACGAGAGCGTCGCGGTCCGGGAAGTTCCGGTACAGCGTGGCGTTGCCGACACCGGCCCGACGGGCGATCTCGTCCAGCGGCACCTCCGCGCCGTGCTCGACGAATATCTCGCGGGCCGCGGTGACGATCCGCTCCCGGTTACGCAGGGCGTCGGCGCGAGGCCTGGACGCCTTGCGCGCTGCGGGGTTCGCGATCGTCGCGGCCGACACGGCTTGCTCCTCTGTTCGTCTGGTGAATCTGGAGGTGTGGGGATCCGGTGCCCCCGATCGGTCGATCGGGACGACCAGGAGGTCGGTGGGGCGATCCGGGGATCGAGTCCCCGTTTCGCTCGTACACAGGGCTAAACGGGGAAGAGGTCCCCGGATATTTCCCACCCTCGAGAAGATCTCTCGTGACCTGGGTCACATCGGACCACACCCGACTGGCCCCGCTCTTTTTCGCGACGGGGCCGCGCGTCCCACGACCGGCCCGCTCCAGCGCGCGCCCACCGCGCCCTCGACACAGGGTGATCGAAAGGGTGCAGCCGGAGACGAGACCGGTGACCGCCTGGCGCGAACCGGTGCGGACCGGTGCCGCGCGGCGCGAGACCGGCGGCTGCCTGGAGCGAGAGGTCCACGCATGCAGCCGCAGCCGCAGCCGCCCCGCCGCCGGACAGACCGGACACCCCGGACACACCGGACCCACGGGACGGATCTCGGCAGGGCGGACATGGGCGGGGCAGCCGTCGGCAGAACGGACCCCGACGGAACACACACGGACGGGACGGCCCTCGGCGGGGCAGGCGTGGGGAGGGCCGCCAGCGGCGAGGCGACCGTCGGCAGGGCGGATGGAACAAACCATGTGGACCGCGCGCCTGCGCCCCCCGCCCCGGACGCCACAGCGGGCGGCAAGGACGAGACCCACCACCACCCCACGCACGCGACCAGCCCCGTATCCAGCGGCCCCACGCACGCGACCGGCCCCGTATCCAGCGGCCCCACGCACGCGCCCCGCACGGACCCTCGCCGCATACGTACCCGCCCCATACGCACCCGCCTCATACCCGCCCGCCTCATACGTGCGCGTCTGATACGGACCCGCCGCATCCGCCCCCGCCGTGCCACCGCCTTCGTCTCCGTCACCGCGCTGACCCTCGCCGTCAGCACCGCGGGGGCCGCGCACCTCACCATCGGGGCCACCGCGCCCGGGGCCGGGGCCGGCGCCCTCGCCCGTACCCCCGCCCTCGCCCCCTGTCTGATCAGCGGCGCCCGCACCGTACAGATGACGGAGGGCGTGCCCACGGCGGGCGCCTACGCCCGCTCCACCGGCACCGTGCACGCCCTGACCCTGATGATCGACTTCTCCGACGCGCCCGGCGAGGGCACCGCGCTCGACCGCTACCACGAGTTCTTCCCGCAGACCCAGGAGTGGTTCCGCACCGCCTCCTACGGACGCCTCGACTACCGTCCCGAAGCCCCGATCACCCACTGGCTGCGCATGCCGAAGCCGTTCAAGGAGTACGGGATAGAACGCGGCGCCCCCTTCGACCCGGGCTACCGCAAGCTCGTCCAGGACCTCGTGACGGCGGCCGACCCGGCGGTGGACTTCCGCGAGTACGACCTGCTGAACGTGCTGATGACTCCGAACGCGGGCCCGTCCGCCCTGGACACGGTCCTGTCCGTCACCTTCGCGGGCAACCCGGACGCCCCGATCGCCGACGGCGTCCCCATCGCGAACGCCTCCTTTGTCTACTCCCGCCAGGACGACGGCTCCGGCTCCTACGACCGCACCGGCTACCGGGTCCTCCCCCACGAGAACGGCCACGTCTTCGGCCTGCCCGACCTCTACACCCCGAACGGCGGCGGCGCGGTCGGCCACTGGGACATCATGAGCGAGGACTGGGGCGCCGGAAACGACCTGCTCGGCTGGCACAAGTGGAAGCTGGGCTGGCTGGACGCCGGCCAGGTGAGCTGCGCGAGCCGGCACGGCTCGACGGAGTACACCCTGACCCCGCTGGAGCGAGCGGGCGGCCCGAAGCTGATCTTCGTCCCCCTCGACGGCAGCACGGGTTACGCCCTCGAACTGCGCACCCACGAGGGCAACGACGAGACGGTGTGCCGGCCGGGCGTCCTCATCTACAAGGTGAACGCCGACGTCGACACGGGCCGCGGCCCCATCACCGTCTACGACGCCCACCGCAACTCCGGCGGCTGCACCCGCAGCCCCAACGTGCAGGCCGAACTCTCCGACGCCCCCTTCGCCCCCGGCGAGACCTTCAAGGACCCGCAGGCGAAGATCCGCATCGACGTGGCGGCGGCGGACCTGGCCGGGAACTACCGGGTACGGGTGGCACGCCAATGACGAGTCCCCTCCGGGCATACCCGTACCCGTAGTCGTACCTGTATCCGTAGCCCTACCCGTACCTGTATCCGTATCCCTACCCGTATCCGAAGGCGTATCCGGCCCCGTAACCCTCCCGCACGGCCCGGGCGGCCACGCACCACATCATGAGCGTCGACTTCACGGTCGGCACCCGCATCCCCGCCCACGCCACGGCCCCAGGCCGCGTCCTGACGGCCCCCGTCCCCCTCGGCTACGCCCTGGCCGGCGAGGAACTCGAAGAAGGCCTGCGCGCGATCACGGTCCCCCTCCACGACCGCACGGGCCGCCGCGTCGCGGCGGTGAACACCGACATACCCGCAGCCCGCCACTCCCGCGAGGAGTGCACCGTCTGTCTCCTCCCCGCCCTCCGCCACACCGCGACCCGCGTCGAAGCGGACCTCCACATGGCCTCCCACTTCACCCACTTCCCCCTGACCTGCCCCCACCCGCCCCCGCCCTGATCCGGTACGCTGACGCCAGTGGCCCACACCGCCACGATCCGCCTTCGTAGCTCAGGGGATAGAGCACCGCTCTCCTAAAGCGGGTGTCGCAGGTTCGAATCCTGCCGGGGGCACAGAGAAGCACCAGGTCAGGCGCCCTTCCGTCCAGCGGACGGGAGGGCTCCTGCGCTTGCAGCACACATATGGCACACATGCCGTGCGCGCGGATGGTGGGGAGCTGTGCAGGATGGCCGTCAGGGATGAGCTGGCCCGGCGCCGGTACGAGAAGCTGATCGACCGGCTCGAATCCATGATGCGGGCAGCTCTTAAGCCGCAGTTCCAGGGCTACCACGGTCAGCTGATCCTGAGCAGCGACGATCTTGCGGAGTTGGGCGAACTCAAGGACGTCCGGCATGCCGCCCGGGAAGCGGGGCGTCGTCTCGGCTGGAGGACGACCACCCGTCTTGTCGGTGACCGGCTCTTCGTGCTGGACGAGCGGAAGGTACCTGAGGAGATCGAGCGGCTGGCCGGCGACGAGACCGCTGCTGCGATCGACCGAGCCCGGCAGGAGAGCCAGCGACCGCGCGAATGACCTGAGCCGAGAGTGACACAAGGGGCCGCCCCACCGCTCAGCGCGGTGGC
>NZ_JBHJUW010000103.1:0-32275 GCF_042268205.1 Streptomyces sp. NPDC056160 | reverse complement strand
TTGGGCCGGGTGCGGTGGGCGGGGGCTTCCTTGGACCCCCACGGGGGGGCGCCCGCGGACGCTGAGGGGGTCGGCGAGCCCGTCGGCGAGGCGGTGCCGGGGGAGGTGGCCGCGGCCGGCGACGACGTCGAGTTGTGCGAGGCCTTCTTCAGCTCGATCGAGACCAGCTTGCCCCCCGACACCTCCTTCACGGCGGTGCCGGCGGCCTTGGCCCAGCCCACGTGTGCCTTGGCCAGCAGGTCCCGTCGCTCGGCCTGGTCCTTGGACAGCGACGCGGAGGGGGAGGGGGAGGCCGAGGCGGGAGCGGCCTCGGCTGCCTCGGCGACACTCGACCCGGTCGAGCCGTTCGAGCAGGCGGTCATCAGCAGGGCGGAGCCGCCCAGGGCGCAGATCGCGGCGATCGCGCGCACGGGTGGGATACGGAGCGCATTGGTCATACCACTGTGGGTAACCGTTCGCCGGGACCCCGACACGGACCCGCCGCAGGAACCACCCCAACGGCCCACCACGGCACCGGCCCACCGCGGAGCCGGCCCGCCCTCCCCCGGCCGCCCCCTGGCCTCCCTCGCCCCGCCTTGGCCGAAACGGCGGCCTTGACACGTACACACCACTGCAACGTTCCTGTCGTAATCACGGCGCATGGTTGATCGTTGGGCCGTGCGTGGTCGTGCGCCGGGTGCGTGCGGCCCGGTGCGGGTGTGCAGGGAGTCGAGCGTCAGGGGGCGTACATGACCATCAGCCGCAGAGCACTGCTCGCCGCCGGAGCGGTCGCGGGGGGCGGACTGCTCGGGGCCTGCGGGAGCAACACCGGGCGCGGGGACGGCGGCGGTGGCTCGGGGCCGGCGCTGACACAGTGGTACCACCAGTACGGCGAGAGCGGCACCGAGCAGGCGGTGAAGCGGTACGCCGCCGCGTACGGCAAGGCCCGTGTCACCGTCCAGTGGCGGCCGGGCAACTACGACCAGCAGACCGCCGCCGCCCTCCTCACCGACTCCGGTCCGGACGTCTTCGAGGTGAACGGGCCCACCCTCGACCAGATCCAGGGCGGCCAGGTCGTCGACCTCACCGCCCTGCTCGACGGCGTCAAGGACGACTTCAACCCGGCGGTGCTCGCCCCGAAGACGTACGACGGGAAGATCTGGGGCATCCCGCAGGTCATCGACATGCAGATGCTCTACTACCGCAAGAGCCTGCTCCAGGACGCCGGGCTCCGGCCGCCGGACACCCTCGACGCCCTCGTGGACGCGGCGAAGAAGCTCACCACCAAGAAGACCAAGGGCCTCTTCCTCGGCAACGACGGCGGCGCGGGCGTCCTCGGCGGAACGCCCCTGTACGCGGCCGGACTCCAACTCGTCACCGAGGACGGCAGACCCGGCTTCGACGACCCGGCCGCCGCGCGCACCCTCGCCAAGGTCCGCCAGCTGTACGCCGGCAAGTCCCTGCTCCTCGGCGCCCCCGCCGACTGGTCCGACCCCTCCGCCTTCCTCCAGGGCCTGACCGCCATGCAGTGGTCGGGGCTGTGGGCGCTGCCCCAGGTGCAGAAGGAACTCGGCGACGACTTCGGCGTACTGCCGTTCCCGAAGGACGGTCCGTCCGGCCGGCCCGCCGTGCCGGTCGGCGCGTACGCCGCCGCCGTCAGTGCCCGCAGCCGGAACCGCGACGCGGCCAAGGGGTTCGTGAAGTGGCTGTGGGTGGAACGCACCGACGACCAGGAGGACTTCGCGCTCTCCTACGGCTTCCACATCCCCGCCCGGATCTCGCTCGCGAAGAAGGCCGCCAAGCTGCGCACCGGCGCTGCCGCCGACGCCGTGCGCTTCACCACCGACCACGGCTACGCCCAGCCCCTGCTGTGGACCCCGGCTGCCCAGACCGCCTACCAGGACGCGCTGAGCCGGATCATCAAGGACGGAGCGAATCCGGACAGTGAGCTGAAGGCGGTGCTGCGGAAGGTGTCGGCCGAACTCGACCGCGTGAAGAAGTCCTCATGAGCCGCACCGCCGTGACCCGGCCGCCCCTGGTGCGGCGGGCCGTCCTCCGCGAGGGCGGGACCCGGCGGTCCGCGAACCGGCGGCGGACCCTCTGGTTCTGGGTCTTCGTCGGCCCCTTCGCGGCCGGCCTCGCCCTGTTCACCTACGTCCCGCTGCTGTGGAGCGTGGCGCTCAGCTTCTTCGACGCGCACAACACCGTCACGCCCACCCGCTTCACCGGGCTGGACAACTACACCGCGATGCTGTCGGACGACGCCTTCCTCGACAGCCTGCGCACCTTCCTCCTCTTCACGGCGTTCATCGTCCCGGCCACCTACCTCCTCTCCCTCGCACTCGCCCTCATGGTCAACCGGGTGCGGCGGGCGCAGGCGTTCTTCCGGTCGGTGTTCTTCCTGCCGGCCGCGTGCAGTTACGTCGTCGCCGCCCTCATCTGGAAGATGTCGATCTTCAACGGCGTCCGGTTCGGGCTCGCCAACACGGTCCTCGACCTCTTCGGCGCCGACCCGGTGGCCTGGCTGTCGACCACGGACCCGCCCTGGTACTGGCTGGTCATCGTCACCGTACGGCTGTGGCTCCAGGCCGGTTTCTACATGGTGCTGTTCCTGGCCGGGCTCCAGCGGATCAACCCCGTGCTCTACGAGGCCGCCGCCGTCGACGGCGCACGCCCCGGTTGGCAGGTGCTGCGGCACATCACCCTGCCGCAACTGCGTGCCACCTCCGTCGCGGTGGTCCTGCTCCTCGTCATCAACGCCTTCCAGGCGTTCGACGAGTTCTACAACCTGCTCTCCGACGCCCGCGGCTACCCGCCCTACGCCCGCCCGCCGCTGGTCTACCTCTACTACACCGCGCTCGGCCAGGGGCAGAACCTGGGCCTGGGCAGCGCCGGTGCGGTGATCCTCGCGCTGATCATCGCGATCGTCACGGTGGGCCAGGCCCGCTGGTTCGGGCTGGGAAGGACGGATGCCGATGGATGACGCCCTGGTGCGGGTGGGCCGCGCGCTGCGGCTCGCGCTGCTGATCACGCTCGCCCTGCTCTTCCTGGTCCCCTTCTACCTCCTGGTGCGCAACGGCCTGGCCCGCGAACAGGACATCACCTCGCCCGAGTGGACGTTCTTCCCCTCCCACCTGCGCTGGGGCAACGTCCGCGAACTCTTCGCGGACACCTCCGTCCCGTTCGCCCGCTCACTGCTCAACTCCACGCTGATCGCCGTCGCCACCACCCTCGGCACGGTGCTCCTCGCCTCGCTCGCCGGATACGGTCTCGCCCGCATCCCCTACCGGCACGCGAACAAGGTCTTCTACGCCATCCTCGGCACGCTCATGGTCCCGGCCGCCGTCACCTTCGTCCCCAGCTTCGTGCTGGTGTCCTCCCTGGGCTGGATCTCCACGCTGCGGGGCCTGATCATCCCGACGCTCTTCTCCGCCTTCGCCTGCTTCGTCTTCCGCCAGTACTTCCTCGGCTTCCCGCGCGAGCTGGAGGACGCGGCGCAGGTCGACGGGCTCGGGCCCTGGCGGACGTACTGGCTGGTCGTCGTGCCGAACGCGCGGCCGGTGTTCGCGGCGGTCGGCACGATCGTCTTCATCGGCGCCTGGAACGCCTTCCTGTGGCCGCTGGTGATCGGCCAGGACCAGAGCGCCTGGACGGTCCAGGTCGCCCTGTCCTCCTTCACCACCTCCCAGGTGGTGCGCCTGCACGAGCTGTTCGTCGCGGCGGCCGTCTCGATCCTGCCGCTGCTGGCGGTGTTCCTGTGCTTCCAGCGGTGGATCGTGGCGGGCGTGGAGCGGTCGGGGATCGACTAGGTCCGTGGCCCGGAGGGGGCTCAGAGGGATCCGCCGCTGTCCACCACCAGGTCGGTGCCGACCAGGGAGGCCGCGGCGTCGGACGCCAGGTAGAGGATCGCGGCGGCGACCTCCTCGGTGGCGGAGACCCGGCCCAGGGGGAGCGTGGCCCGCGCCCGCTGCGCGCGGTCCGTGTCCGTCTCGCCGGGCCGCAGCGACATCGTGGTGGCGGTGGCGCCGGGACTGACCACGTTGACGCGGACGCCGTCGCCGATGTGGTCCAGCGCGGCACCCCGGCTGAGCGCGGTCACGGCGGCCTTGGTCGCGGAGTAGGCGGCGGCGCCGGGCGAGGTGGTGTGGGCGCCGAAGGTGGAGGACACGTTGACGATCGCGCCGCCGGACGGCTGGGTGCGCATCCGGCTGATCTGCGCCTGGAGGGCCAGGTGGACGCCGGTGACGTTGACGGCGAGCTGGGTGTGCCAGTCCTCCTCCGGCAGTTCGGCGAGCGGCCGGCCGCCCCGGAAGACACCGGCGTTGTTGACGGCCACGTCGAGCGAGCCGAAGCGTTCCACGGCGGCCTCGACCAGCGCCTCGGCCTCGGCGGCGCGGGAGACGTCCGCGGTCACCGCGAGCGCCTTGCCGCCCGCCTCCTCGATCAGCGCGACCGTCTCGTCAAGCGGCTCGCGGCGGCGCCCGGCGACGACGAGCTGGGCGCCCTCGGCGGCGAACGCGAGGGCCGTCGCGCGGCCGATGCCGGAGCCGGCCCCGGTGACGAGAACGGTCCGGCCCTCGAAGCGGCCGACGGGCCGGGTGCTCTGCGCGGTCATGATCTCCCCTTTTTATTGACCGATCGGTTCAGTATCAGGACCGAAAGCAACGCGCCCGACGACGAGCGCGTTCCCCGGTCTCGTTCCTCAGTCCAGCAGCATCAGGGCCTGCTCCGCCGCGTCCCGCACCCGCGCCGGGTCCGCCGACGCCTTGCCGACGATCCGCAGACCCTGCATCAGCACCAGCAGCGCGCGGGCCAGGGTGAGCGGATCGCGGCCGGCGGGCAGCTCCCCCTGTGCCCCGGCGCGGACCAGTGCCGAGTGCAGGAGCGTCTCCAGGTGGTCCCAGTTGCGCTCCACGCGCCGGGCGGCGGCCGGGTCGTGCGCGGCCAGCTCGGACGCCGTGTTGGTGACCATGCAGCCGTGCAGGCGCAGCTCCTCGTGGGCCGCCTCCGCCGCGTAGCGCCGTACGACCGCGCGCACGGCCGACAGGGCCGGGCCGGGTCCGGACAGCTCGCGCACGATCCGCTCCATGCCCGTCTGCTCGTAGCGGTCCAGCGCCCTCAGGTACAGCTCGTGCTTGCTGCCGAACGTCGCGTACAGGCTGGCGCGGCCGATGCCGAGGTGCGCCACGAGGTCGGCCATGGACGTCGCCTCGTAGCCGCGCCGCCAGAACAGCTCCAGGGCCGACTGCAGCGCGGCGTCCGGATCGAATTCCTTGGTCCTGGCCACGTACGGGAGCCTAAGCCTTTCTGGAACGACCGGTCAAGTAAGAAAGAGAGGACCTCATGCGCTGCGCACGCCGTACGCCCTCACCCGCACCCCCTCGTCGTCCAGGCACCGTCCGGAGCCGAGGTCGAAGCGCTGCTTGAGCAGCGGCGAGGCGACGAACGGGCGGCCCGCGTGGGTGCCGGTCAGGCCGCGGGAGAGGACCGCCGCGCCGGTGAACGGGTCGCGGTTGTCGATCGCGTACAGGCGGCCGGACCGGTCGCGGAAGAGGGCCGCCTGGCGGCCGTCCGGCAGCAGGGCCGCGACCCCGCGGCCGGGCAGCAGCGTGCTCAGGTCGCACACGGTGAACCAGCTGTCGTCGAGCCGGAGCTGGACCTTCACGTCGGTGGTCTCGGGGGCGAGGGTCATCGCTGGGCGCTTCCTTCCAGGGCGTCGTGGGCAGGCCGCAGGCCGAGGGTCAGCAGCGGCAGGTCGGGCTTCATCTGGTCGCGTTCGGGGACGAAGCCGACGACCGGGTCCGGGGTGCCGGGGGCGTTCACGAAGGAGACGAACCGGGCGAGCCGGTCCGGGTCGGCGATCGTCTCGGCCCACTCGTCGCGGTAGTGGGAGACGTGCGCCGCCATCTGGGTCTCCAGCTCGGCGCAGATGCCGAGCGAGTCGTGGACCACCACGTCCCGTACGTGGTCCAGACCGCCGGGGATCCGCTCCAGCCACACGCTGGTGCGTTCCAGTCTGTCGGCGGTGCGGATGTAGAACATCAGGAACCGGTCGATCAGCCGGACCAGTTCGGCGTCGGACAGGTCCTGGGCGAGCAGGTCGGCGTGGCGCGGGGAGGCGCCGCCGTTTCCTCCGACGTACAGGTTCCAGCCGTTCGCGGTGGCGATCACGCCGAAGTCCTTCGACCGGGCCTCGGCACACTCGCGGGCGCACCCGGAGACCGCCGACTTCAGTTTGTGCGGGGACCTCAGGCCCCGGTAGCGCAGCTCCAGGTCGATCGCCATGCGCACCGAGTCCTGGACGCCGAAGCGGCACCAGGTCCGGCCCACGCAGGACTTCACCGTGCGCAGCGACTTGCCGTACGCGTGCCCCGACTCGAAGCCCGCGTCCACCAGCCGGGCCCAGATCAGCGGCAGCTGCTCGACGCGGGCGCCGAACATGTCGATGCGCTGCCCGCCGGTGATCTTCGTGTAGAGCCCGAAGTCACGGGCGATCTCCCCGATCACGATCAGCTTCTCCGGTGCGATCTCCCCGCCGGGGATGCGCGGGACGACGGAGTACGAGCCGTTCCGCTGCAGGTTGGCCAGGAAGTGGTCGTTGGTGTCCTGGAGGGCGGCCTGCTCGCCGGTGAGGACGTAACCGTCCGCGCCGATCACCGGGGCCAGCGAGGCGATGACCGAGGCGACGGCAGGCTTGCAGGTCTCGCAGCCGTCGCCGCCGCGCGCCCCCTCGCGGCCGAAGCGGTCCAGCAGGTCCTGGTAGGAGGTGACGCGCAGGGCGAGGACGATCTCGTACAGCTCCTCGCGGGTCTGCGCGAAGCAGCCGCACAGGCCCTTGTCGGCCTCGACGCCGCCCGCCTCCAGTTCGGCCTCGACCAGCTGGGTGAGCACCTTGACGCACGAGCCGCACCCGGTGCCGGCCCGGGTGCACTTCTTCACCTCCGGCACGCTCGTGCAGGCGTGGTCCGTGACCGCGCCGCGGACGGTGCCCTTGGTGACGTTGTGGCAGGAGCAGATCACCGCGTCGTCCGGGAGGGCGGCCGGGCCGAGCTGGGCGGGCGCACCGGCACCGGCCGGCAGCACCAGCGACTCGGGGGAGACGGGCGGCACCGCCCCGGTGAACGCGCGCAGCGTGCCGTACGCCTCCGCGTCACCGACCAGGATGCCGCCGAGCAGGGTGCCGTCCCGGCCGATGACCAGCTTCTTGTACAGGCCCGCGCGGGAGTCGGAGTAGACGACGTCCAGGCAGTCCTCGGCGGTGCCGTGCGCGTCGCCGAAGGAGGCCACGTCCACGCCGAGCAGCTTCAGCTTGGTGGACAGGTCGGCGCCCGTGAACTGCGCGTCGTCCGCGGCGATGGTGGCCGCCGCCGTCTCGGCCTGCTCGTAACCGGGCGCGACCAGCCCGTAGACCCGGCCGTCGACCGCCTGCGCGCACTCGCCGATCGCGAACACGTGCGGGTCGGTGACCGTACGGCACCGTGCGTCCACGCTGATCCCGCCGCGCTCGCCGACCCGCAGGCCCGAGGCGCGGGCCAGCTGGTCGCGGGGGCGGACACCGGCGCTGAACACGACCATGTCGACGACGAGTTCGGAGCCGTCCGACAGCTTCATACCGGTGACGGCGCCGTCCGCGCCGACCACGATCTCCTGGGTGCCGGTGCCGGTGTGGACGCTCAGCCCCATCCCCTCGACGGTGCGCAGCAGGGCGGCGCCGCCGCCCTCGTCGACCTGAACCGGCATCAGGCGCGGCGCGAACTCCACGATGTGCGTGGCCAGTCCGAGCCCCTTGAGGGCGCCCGCCGCCTCCAGGCCCAGCAGTCCGCCGCCGACCACCGCGCCGGTGCGGGCGCGCGAGGCGGCGTACGCCTCGATGGCGAGCAGGTCCTCGATGGTGCGGTAGACGAAACAGCCCTCGGCGTCCCTGCCGGGCACCGGCGGGACGAACGGGAAGGAGCCGGTGGCGAGGACGAGCACGTCGTAGCCGACGGTGAGCCCGGAGCGGGCGGTGACCGTGCGGGCCTCGCGGTCGATGGTCTCGGCGGGGTCCCCGAGGTGCAGTTCGATGCCGTGCTCGTCGATGAAGCGCCGGTCGGTGAGGGACAGCTCCTCCGGGGTGCGGCCCGTGAAGTACGAGGTGAGCTGCACCCGGTCGTACGCGGGACGCGGCTCCTCGCACAGCACGACCACGCGGTGGGTCGCGGTCAGGCCGCGCTCGGCCAGCGCTTCGAGGAAACGCTGGCCGACCATGCCGTGGCCGACGAGCACGATCGTGGGTGCGGTCCCCGGGAGGGCGGTGGTGCCGGTGGTGGCTGTGGTGGCGGGCATTCAGGAGCCTCCGTCATGGGTGAGCAGGTGGAGCGGCGGGCCGCCGTCCGTCGGGAGCGGCTCCGCCTTCTCCCAGGCGCGGGCGAGCGCGCCGACGGTGCCGAGTTCGCCGACGAGGACCCCGCCGACCAGCCGGTCGCCGCGGACGACGACCCGGCGGTAGGTGCCGCGGGTGGCGTCGGCGAGCTGCACGACGTCGTCGCCGGGCAGCGGCTCGGTCTCGCCGAACGCGGCGAGGTCGAAGGAGGCCGGGTCGGTGGGGGCCGGGCCCGGGGGAGCCGGGTGGCAGGGGGAGCCCGCGCCGGTCAGGGTGAGCCGGGTGAGCGAGCGGGTGCCGGTGTAGCGGGCAGCGGCCCGGCCCGCGAGCAGCTCGGCCAGGACGGCGACCTGTTCCAGGGCGGGGGCGGCGAGCCCGTACACCGTGCCGGCGTGCTGGACGCAGTCGCCGACGGCACGGATGTGCGGGTCGCTGGTGCGCAGCTCGTCGTCGACGACGACGCCCCTGCCGACGGCCAGGCCCGCGTCCTCGGCGAGGGCGGTGCGCGGACGCACCCCGCAGGCCAGGACCGCGAGGTCGGCGTCGAGGGCGTACCCGTCGGCCAGCTCCACCGAGCGCAGGGCGCCGCCCGCGCAGCGCACGTCCCGCACCCGGCACTCGGTGTGCACCTCGACGCCCAGGTCACGCAGGTGCCGCAGCACGAGCCGGGACGCCCCCGGGTCGAGCTGCCGCTCCATCAGCCGCTCGGCCTGCTGCCCGAGCACCACCTGTGCGCCGCGCACGGCCAGCGCCCGCGCCGCGGACACCCCGAGCAGCCCGCCGCCCACCACGACCGCCCGCGCCCCGGGCCGTACGGCCCCGGACAGGCTCAGGCAGTCGTCCATCGTGCGGAACGCGTGGACGCCCGAAGGCAGTTCGCGACCGGCGCCGAACAGGCCGCGCAGCGGCGGCAGCACCGGGTTGGAGCCGGTGGCCAGCACCAGCGTGCCGTAGCCGATCACCGTGCCGTCCGCGCACCGCACCTCGCGTGCCGCGCGGTCGATGCCGACGACCCGGGCCCGGACCAGACGGGCCGGGGCGGGGAGCGCGATGACCTCCGGTGCGTACCGGCCGGCCAGCACCTCCGCGAGCAGCACCCGGTTGTACGGCCGGTGCTCCTCC
Source organism: Streptomyces sp. NPDC056160 (assembly GCF_042268205.1). NCBI lineage: Bacteria > Bacillati > Actinomycetota > Actinomycetes > Kitasatosporales > Streptomycetaceae > Streptomyces > Streptomyces sp. NPDC056160. The sequence goes on along the minus strand of NZ_JBHJUW010000103.1, from coordinate 22,812 downwards.
TCGCCGACGACCAGCGCGGGCGTGCCCAGCTCACCGAGGCGCCGGGCGAGGGCCACGCCCGCGAGCCCGGCGCCGATCACCACCACACGCGCATTCGAGGTCATGCCCCTGAGCGTGCGACGCGGACGTTACCCGGCGGCATCCCTCCTGTTTCCCCCACGGAACGCTGCCCTCAGCGGGGGCGGGCGGCGGGTGTGAGGGCGCCGCCCGGCCCGTCACCCGGCCTCGGCGGGATTTGAGGAGTGCCTCGGTGGGCCTTGAGCTGTCCCTCGACGGGCCTTGAGGAGCGCATCGGTGGGCTTTGATCCGTTCCTCGGCAGATCCGAGGGTTACCTCGGCGGACCTCAAAGTCCCTCAGATGCGTGGATCGCCGCCGGGTCGCTGCCTAGTGCCGCAACAGGCAACGTCCGCCCCGTCGCGACGCCCGGCACGCACTCTGGCCGCACCGGCCGAAAGCCCGAGTACGTCCAGTACGAGGACTTCCGGCCGGCACACCGAGAGCACGCACCGGACGCCGCTCCTTGACGGGCAAACGTTGCCTGCCGCGGCACTAGGGTCGTGATCATGCCCGACATACCCCTGACCGTGGTCGTCCTCCTCTGCCTCGCCGCGCTCGCCGCCGGCTGGATCGACGCCGTGGTCGGCGGGGGCGGGCTCCTGCTGCTGCCGGTGCTGCTGCTCGGACTGCCGGCCGGGACCTCGGCCGCGTCCGCGCTGGGCACCAACAAGGCGGTCGCCATCGTCGGGACGTCCGGCGCGGCGGTGACGTACGCGCGCCGGGCACCCGTGGACGTACGGCTGGCCGTGCGGATCGGTCTCGCGGCGCTCGCCGGGTCCTGCGCCGGAGCGCTGTGCGCGGCCGGGATGAGCACCGACGTGCTGAAACCGGTGATCATGGTGGTGCTGCTCGCGGTGGGGGCGTTCGTGATCCTGCGGCCCGCGTTCGGCACCGCCCCCGCGTCCGGGCCGGCCACCCGCCGCCAGGTCCTCGCGGCGATCGGCCTCGCGGGCCTCGGCATCGGCTTCTACGACGGGTTCATCGGCCCCGGCACCGGCACGTTCCTCGTGCTGGCGCTGACCGCCGTGCTCCACCTGGACCTGGTGACCGCCTCCGCCACCGCCAAGATCGTCAACTGCTGCACCAACGCCGGCGCCCTGGCCACCTTCGCCTGGCAGGGCGCGGTGCTGTGGCAACTGGCCGCCGTCATGGCGGTGTTCAACCTGGCGGGCGGCATGCTGGGCGCGCGCACCGCGCTGAAGAAGGGCAGCGGCTTCGTCCGGATCGTCCTGCTGACCGTGGTGTTCGCCCTGGTGGTGAACCTGGCGTACCAGCAGTGGGTGGCGTGACCCCGCCCCCGCCTCCCCTCCCTGCTCCTGCCCTTGGCTCCTGCCTTGTTCCTGCCTTGTTCCTGCCGTGCTCCCGCCCTGCGCCTGCTGTCAGCGGCTGCCGGTCAGGTGGGCGAAGACCACCACGTTGCCCTGGTAGCCGGTGGCCCTGGAGTAACCGCCGCCGCAGGTGATGATCCGCAGTTCGGGGCGTTTCGCCGGGCCGTAGACCTTCTTGTCGGGGAAGTCCTTCACCGCGTACACCTCGACCGCGTCCACCGTGAACACCGCGACCCCGCCGTCACGGCGGTCCACCTCGACGACGCTGTCCTTCTTCAGGGCGCCGAGGTCGTAGAAGACGGCGGGCCCCTGCGTGTTGTCGACGTGACCGGCGACGATCGCGGTGCCGCGCTCGCCGGGGGTGGTGCCGGCCTCGTACCAGCCGGCCAGGTTCTTGTCGGAGGCGGGCGGGACGTCGAGGTTGCCGGCCGGGGTGAGGCCCAGGCCCATCAGGGGGGCGTTCACCCGGATCGAGGGGATGCGGATGCGGGTGGGCGGGGACGGCGGCAGCGCGGACGCGCCGAGCCGCTGCACGCCGGGGTCGGGCGTGCCCTCGGCCGGGGTGGGCTGGGGCGGGGCGTGCGTGGTGCCCGCACCGAGCAGCAGCCACCCGCCGCAGCAGAGGCTGACGACGGTGACGGCGGCTATCGCACAGTCGCCGATCCTGCGCATGGGAACCCCTCTCCCGGTCGGGTACTGCGGTCGTGTCCCCCGCCCCCTCCGGACGACAGGGCCCAGGGGCGTCGCGCCCGGCGGGGGAGGGGACGTGCGGTACCGGCGGACGGACGGCGGAGGGTGTCCGTCAGATCCCGTCGCCTCTCGCCCGGCGATGCAGGAGCCAGGTACCGCCCGCGGCGGCGACGGCGAGTGCCGCCACGCCGGCCGCGGTCTGCACGGGGTCGTGGCCCAGGGCGCCGCCGACCCCCGTCTTCACACTTCCCCGGGGCTCCACCTGTTGCCCCTGTGCCGCCGCGGTGAGGGTGACGACCAGGTCGCCCTTGACCTCCCGGCCGCCCTCGGCGCACTGCGCGACGATCTCGTACGTCCCCGGCTGCGCGCTCTCCGGGACCCGGAACCGGCCGATCGCGTCGCCCTCGTGCGTGCTGGGGGCCAGCGGGAAGGGCCCGGCGCCGACCGCGCTGGCGTCGCCCGCCGCGGACGACTTCTCGCCGCACGCCTTGGTGTTCACGGTGACCTGCCCGCCCGGCACCGCCGAGGAGGGGTACACCTCAAGGCCGCTCGCGGCCGACCCGAGGGCGCGCCCGGCCACGGGAGCGGTGTCCGCGCCGTACGCGGGCGCGGCGAGCCCGCTCACGGCGGCGACGGCGAGCGCGGCCCCGGTCACGGCCCCGGCCGGCAGACGTGCGGTACGTCGCATCGGTGCTCCTTAGAGCTGCTCAGCGGTCGGGACACGGCCGCGGCACCCGCATGCGCCGCCGTCGTCGCGTCCCTGCCCTTCCGAGGTAAGTGGCACATGCGCCCGCCCGCTTCCTGAGACCCCGTCAGGAATACGGTGAACGGGTGCCGTCCTCCCCGGGGCGCGAGGCGCGACCGCGAGCATTTGTCCAGGTCAGCGCGGCTGTCCTGACGGAGCGTCGGAATTTTCCGGAAGGGGGAGAGGTGCGGGGGTGAACGGGTGACCGGGGCGTGCGGGCCCAGGCTTGACCTCAAGCAAGGTTGAGCTACCAGGCTGTCCCGCATGAACGCCACCACCGCGCCCCGCGCGCCCCTGAACGTCACCCTCGTCGTCGGCAGCAACCGCCACGGCCGTTTCGGACCCGTGGTCGCCGACTGGCTCCTCGCCCACCTGCGCGAGCGCCCCGACTTCGCCGTCCAGGTCGTGGACGTGGCCGGGACGGCCGCCCTCCCGACGACCCTGAAGCCGGACCCGGAGGCGACGGCGGCCCTGGCGGAGACCACCCCGAAACTGGCGTCCGCGGACGCGTTCGTCGTCCTCACCCCGGAGTACAACCACTCCTTCCCCGCCGGCCTCAAGAACCTCATCGACTGGCACTTCACCGAGTGGCAGGCCAAGCCGGTCGCCCTCGCCTCCTACGGCGGCCTCGCCGGCGGCCTGCGCGCCGTCGAACACCTGCGGCAGGTCTTCGCCGAACTCCACGCGGTCACACTCCGCGACACGGTCTCCTTCTACAACGCGGGCGGTTCCTTCGACGACGAGGGCACCCTGAAGGACCCCACCGCCCCGGACGCGGCGGCGAAGCTGATGCTGGACCGCCTGGAGTGGTGGGGGCAGGCTCTGCGGGAGGCCAGGGAGCTTCGGCCTTACGGGAGTTAGGGGCTTCCTCCGGCCTCTGGGGCCACCCCACCTACCTGTACTGAGCCCACCGGTACCGAATCCACCGGTACGGGAAGGAACGGCCGCCTCCGCCGTGCGGGCGGGGGCGGCCGTCGTGCCGGGGCGGCGGGGTCAGTTCACGCTGACCGCGCTCCAGGCCGCCGCCACCGCGCCGTACTCCGCGGAGCCGGCGCCGTAGAGGTCCTTCGCGGCGCTGAGGGTGGCCGTCCTGGCGGCCGCGTAGTTCGTCGAGGATGTCATGTAGACCGTGAGGGCCCGGTACCAGATCTTGCCGAGCTTGTCGTGGCCGATGCCCGTCACCGTGGAGTTGTTGCACGTGGGGGAGTTGTAGGCGACGCCGTTCACGGTCTTCGCGCCGCTGCCCTCGGCGAGCAGGTAGGCGAAGTGGTTGGCGACGCCCGAGGAGTAGTGGACGTCGAGGTTGCCCACCGAAGCGCTCCAGCAGTCGGCCGAGTTGCCGTCCTTGGAGGGCTTGTCCATGTAGCGCAGGGCGGTGCCGTTGAAGCCGGAGCGGACGATCTTCTCGCCGATCAGGTAGTCACCGGGGTCGGCCGGGTTGTTCGCGTACCACTCCACCATCGTGCCGAGGATGTCGGAGGTGGCCTCGTTCAGGCCGCCGGACTCGCCCGAGTACGTCAGTGCCGCCGTCTTGGACGTCACGCCGTGCGACATCTCGTGCCCGGCGACGTCGAGGGCGACGAGCGGGCCGAAGGTGGTGCCGTCACCGTCGCCGTACGTCATGCAGAAGCAACTGTCGTCCCAGAAGGCGTTGTTGTAGTTGGTGCCGTAGTGGACGCGGTTGTACGAGCCCTTGCCGTCGCCCGCTATGCCGTTGCGGCCGTGGACGTATCTGTAGTAGTCCCAGGTCTCGTTCGTGCCGTACTGCGCGTCCACCGCCGCCGAGGCGCGGTCCGCCGTCGCACCCGTTCCCCAGTGGTTGTCGGCGTCCGCGAAGAGGGTGGCGGGGGCGCGCTGGAAGCAGATGCCGAAGATGCACAGGTCGGTCTTGTTCTCCGCGTCGCCCGTGTACGTGTTGCCGCGCGTCGGGTCCTTGAGCTGGTAGGCCGACCCGGACTGGGTCGTCTCCAGCGCGACCGTGCCGCTGTAGAGCGACTTGCCGTCGCCCGTCGCCGTCTCGATGCTGTCCCAGGCGTCGATCTGCGCCCCGGTGCGCGCGTCGGTCACGACCGTGCGTGCGACCGGGTTGCCGAGGGAGTCCAGGGCGGCCGCGACGGTGCGCCAGGCCAGGCGCGGGGTGCCGTGCAGGGCGTCGACGACCAGGCCCGGCTTGGCCTTGACCTGCTTCAGACGGGCACCGGGGTTCGCGGCGCGCAGCGCGTGCGTGGCGAGGTCGGCGGCCGCGGGGGCGGCGAGGGCCGGTGTGGTGGTCGGCAGGGAGACCGTGGAGCGCGTGGCGCGGTCGGCGCCCCGGTAGGTGCCGTCCGGCGCCAGGTGGACCACGAAGTCCCCGCCCAGTACGGGCAGTCGGTCGTACGTACGGTCGTAGCGGACGTGCTGCGTGCCGTCCTTGTCGACGATCACGTCGCGGACGGTGGTGTGCTCGTCGGAGGTGAGGCCCAGGGCGCCGGTGTGGTCCGCGAGCGCGGCGGCGGCGTTCCGGACGGCGGTGGTCCGGCTGGGTCTGCCCTCCGCGTGGGCGGCGGGGGAGAGTGCGGCGGCCAGCAGGGTGGCCGCGGCGGCGGCCACGCCGGCCGTGGCGAGGCGGGAACCTCGGAGGTGCCGTGTCCGACTCATCGGTCTCCTTGAGCGCGGGCGCCCTCGGGCGCATGGGGGTGGCGCTGACGGTGACTGAGATTTAAGTGGTCATGACATGTCATGTCCATAGGGCCCGCAGGAGTGATGGGTGGAGAACGGAGAATCGTTTCTACGTCCGACCGGTCCCCGGCGTCACACCGGCACCGTCAGACCAGCAGCGTCAGCCCCTCGGGCACCGCGACGCCGAACTCCTCCTCGACCACGCGCCGCGCCTCCGCCTCGTTCACGAGGGTGCGCTCATTGACCGTGCCGTCGGCGAGGACCTCCGTGAACCGGGCCCCGTCCAGGGCGAGACGGCGCCCGGCGGTGGTCCGCTGGAGGTAGGCGCGACGCGTGAAGGGGGAGCGCGGGTTGGTGGCGACGTGCCAGTTGAAGACCTCGAAGTCGGCGGAGGTGAACGGCTCCAGCGTGAAGGCGTACTGCCCGATCCACTGCCCCGACGCGCTGTCGTGCGCCTGCAACGCCCACAGCTCCAGCGGCCCGCCGTGCGGCAGCCGCGTGAACCGGTGCCTGCGCCCGCCGCCCTCGAACTCGGGGCCGAGCGCCAGCGGCACCGGCGCCAGCAGCGCCCCGGCCGCCCCGAAACCGACGTCCGCCAGGTACGGCCGCGGCTCGCCCGGCACGCCGACCCGCAGCATCATGTGCGTGCGCGGCCGGCTCTCCGGGGTGTCGGCGCCCAGCAGCACCCGCCCGGCCAGCCCGGACACCTCGAACCCGAGCGCCCCGAGCGCCAGCGCCAGCAGCGCGTTGTGCTCGTAGCAGTAGCCCCCGCGCCGGCCGCGCACCATCTTGGCCATCAGATCGGCCGGGGCCAGCGAGGGCGCGGTGCCGGAGAGGGGATCCAGGTTCTCGAAGGGGAGGGACAGGGCGTGCGCGAGGTGCACCCCGCGCAGGGTCGCGGGAGCGGCCCGCCTGCTCCCCTCCCACCCGATGCGCCCCAGGTAGGCGTCGAGGTCGAACTGGTCGGTCGTGGCGGCTGCGGCGTCGGACATGCCCCCGAACCTACGCGGCACCGCCCCGCGCCCGTCACGGCCCCCCACCCGGCCGGGCTCAGGCCTCCCCGCGGTCGTCCCCGGGGCCGCCCGCGACCTCCACCCGCACCGCGCACACCTTGAACTCCGGCATCCGGGAGACCGGGTCGAGCGCCGGGTTCGTGAGCGTGTTCGCGCGGCCCTCGCCGGGCCAGTGGAAGGGCATGAACACCGTGTCCGGACGGATGCCGTCCGTGATCCGCGCGGGCGCCACCGCACGCCCCCGCCGCGACACGACGGCCAGCGGGACGCCTTCCACCGCCCCCAGCCGCGCCGCCAGCCGGGGGTGCAGCTCGACGAAGGGACCGGGCGCGGCGGCGTTCAGCTCCTCGACGCGGCGGGTCTGCGCCCCGGACTGGTACTGCGCGACGACCCGCCCGGTGGTCAGCAGCACCGGATACGCGTCGTCCGGTTCCTCCGCACTCGGCCGGTACGACACGGGCACGAACAGCGCCCGTCCGTCCTCGGTGGCGAAGCGGTCGAGGAAGAGACGGGGGGTGCCGGGGTGGTGCGGGGGGAGCGCGAGGCGGGGTCGCGCGGCCCCGGCGGGCTGCCCGGGGCGCGGGTGCGGCTCGAATCGCGGGTCCGGCTCGGGCCGAGGGTCCGGCTCGGGCCGCCGGGGCTGCCCGGGCTCCGTGCCCTCTGTGCCCCCCGCCTCTGTGCCCCCCGCCTCCGTGCCTTCCGTGCCCTCCGCACCCGCTGTTCCCGGGCCCGCCGTGGCACCGAAACCCCGCGTGCCCGTACCCGCCGTGCCCTCCGTACCCGCCGTGCCCTCCGTACCCGCCGTGCCCTCCGTACCCGCCGTGCCCTCCGTACCCGCAGTGCCCTCCGTACCCGCCGTGCCCTCCGCAACCGCCGTGTGCTCCGTGCCCGCCGTGCCCTCCGTACCCGCAGTGTGCTCCGTGCCCTCCGGTGTGTCCGGGCCCGCCGTGGCACGGGGGCCCCGCGTGCCCGTCCCGCCGCCCGCACCCGCCGTGCCCGCCATGCCTGCCGGGTCCTCCGGGCAGGGCCAGAACACCCCGTTCTCCAGCGCCAGCCTGGCGTAGGTGATGCCGGAGTAGTCGGCGGGGGCGCCCGCGGTCGCCCGGCGCAGTTCCTCGAAGACCTCTTCCGGGTCGGTCGGGAAGCCCTTCTTGACGCCCAGCCGGGCGGCCAGCCCGTGCAGCACCTCCAGGTCGCCGCGGACCCCCTCGGGCGGGTCGACCGCCCGGCGCCGCAGCAGGACCCTGCCCTCCAGGTTCGTCGTCGTGCCCGTCTCCTCGGCCCACTGCGTCACCGGCAGGACGACGTCCGCGAGTGCCGCCGTCTCCGACAGCACCACGTCGCACACCGCCAGGAAGTCCAGCGAGCGCAGCCGTTCCTCGACGTGGGCCGCGCGCGGCGCGGACACCACCGGGTTGGAGCCCATGATCAGCAGCGCGCGGACGTCCCTGCCCAGCGCGTCCAGCAGCTCGTACGCGCTGCGCCCCGGCCCCGGCAGGCTGTCCGGGTCCACGCCCCACACCCCGGCCACGTGCCGCCGCGCCGCCGGGTCGGTCAGCTTGCGGTAGCCCGGCAACTGGTCGGCCTTCTGGCCGTGTTCCCGGCCGCCCTGGCCGTTGCCCTGCCCGGTCAGGCAGCCGTACCCGGACAGCGGGCGGCCGGCCCGGCCGGTCGCCAGGCACAGGTTGATCCACGCGCCCACCGTGTCGGTGCCCTTCGCCTGCTGCTCGGGCCCGCGCGCGGTGAGCACCATCGCCGCCTGCGGCTCGCAGAACATCCGTACGGCCCGCCTGAGCTGCGGGACGGACACCCCCGTGACCCGCTCCACGTACTCCGGCCAGTGCGCCATCGCCGCCGCCCGCGCCTCGGCCCAGCCGGTCGTGCGCGCCCGGACGTACTCCTCGTCGACCCGGCCCTCCGCGACGACCAGGTGCAGCAGACCGAGGGCGAGGGCGAGATCGGTTCCGGGGCGGGGCGCGAGGTGCAGGTCGGCCTGTTCGGCGGTCTTCGTGCGGCGCGGATCGACGACGATCAGCGTGCCGCCGTTCTCCCGCAGTTCGCTGAAGTACCGCAGCGCCGGGGGCATCGTCTCCGCCGGGTTGGAACCGACGAGGATCACGCACCCCGTCCTCGGGATGTCCTCCAACGGGAACGGCAGCCCCCGGTCCAGCCCGAACGCCAGGGTGCCGGCCGCCGCCGCCGACGACATGCAGAACCGGCCGTTGTAGTCGATCTGCGAGGTGCCGAGCGCCACCCGCGCGAACTTGCCGAGCGCGTACGCCTTCTCGTTGGTCAGGCCGCCCCCGCCGAACACACCGCAGGCGTCCGGACCGTGCTCCCCGCGCGCGCGTGCCAGCGCGCCGGCGACCCGGTCCAGGGCCTCCTCCCAGCCGGCCGGCTCGAGCGTGCCCGCGGGCGAGCGCACCAGCGGGGAGGTCAGCCGCACCCGGGAGGAGAGCACCGCGGGCGCCGTACGGCCCTTGCCGCACAGCGCCCCCCGGTTCACCGGGAAGTCCGCCCGCTCACCCACCTCGACGCCCCCGCCGGGAACGGGGGTGAGGTTCATCCCGCACTGCAGGGCGCAGTACGGGCAGTGCGTGGGCGTCGGGGAGGAGGTCTGCGCTTTCTGCATGCCGCTCAGCGTGCGGCGGCCGTGTTACGCGCCCCTACGGCCGCTGTTACGCCGCCGGGACGGCGACCTCCCCGCGCGGGTGCCCGGACGGTGAGGCGGGCGGGCGCCGCTCACCCGGCCCCGGCCAGCGCCCGCGCGATCCCGGGCTCCTTCCGCCCCAGGAACCTCGGGTCGGGCCGGAAGGCCGCCTCCAGGGCCGCCTTGCCGGCCGCGAACACCTCACGGGTGCCGCCGTAGTACCAGGTGACGTCGTGCGCTGCCTCGACCCCGACACCGTAGGAGTCGATGCCCGCCGCGTCGCACAGGGCCACCGCCCGCCGGATGTGGAAGCCCTGGCTGACGAGCACCGCCCGGTCCACGCCGAAGATCTTCTTGGCGCGCACGCAGGAGTCCCACGTGTCGAAACCGGCGTAGTCCGTCACGATCCGGGCGGCTGGGACGCCGTGCGCCGTCAGGTAGGCGCGCATGGCGTCCGGCTCGTCGTAGTCCTCACGGCTGTTGTCCCCGGTCACCAGGAGCACCTTGATCCGCCCCTCCCGGTAGAGCGTGGCCGCCGCGTCCAGGCGGTGCGCCAGGTACGGCGACGGCTCGCCGTGCCACAGGCCCGCGCCGAACACGACGGCGACGTCGGCGCGTGGTGCGCCGGCCGTGGTGCGCAGCCGGTCCCCGGCGGCGACGTACAGCCAGGTCGCCGGAAGCAGCGCCAGCACGCACACGGCCACCACGGCCTGCACCAGCCGCCGCTGCCCGGTCCGCGTGCGCGGCAGGCGCGGTCGCATCCGTGCCCGCATCCGCATCCGCATCCGCATCCGCATCGGCGGACCCCCCTTCTCGTACGGTCTCCTACGGTCGTGCACGCCCTACGTTCCCTGTGCGCGATGTGCGCCAGGTGTGCCGGACGGGGCTCGATCGTGATCCTCGGTCCTTCGTTCAGCAAGGACGAGGCACGGCGCGGACCGGTTCGCTCCCCGCGTACCGCTCTCGCAACAGCGCACGCGTGACGCGACAGCGCGCGCGTCTCACCACAGGGCATGCGCCGCGTCCGCCCGCCCGTGTCCTCAAGCCCCCGCCCCCCTGCCTCCTGCCCCCCGCCTCACACCCACCGCCCCCGCCCCGCGCACCCCGCACAACATGCCCGACACGGTCACGCAACGGTGGCGCAACCCGCGCCCGTCAGGATCCCCCCCATGACGGCCTCACCCCCGCACGCCCCGCACGCCCCGGACACCCCCGGCCCGCCCGCCCTCGTCCTCGTGGCGCACGGGAGCCGCGACCCGCGCGCGCTGAGCACCGTACGGGCCCTGATGGCACGCGTCCGCGCCCTGCGCCCCGCCCTGCCCGTGCACCTCGGGCACATCGAGCTCGACGAACCCCGGCTGCCCGGCACCCTGGCCCGCCTCGGCCGGTCCGAGGCGGTGCTGGTGCCGCTGCTGTTCGGCCGCGGCCACCACGTCAAGCGGGACATCCCCGAGATGACGGCGGCGGCACCCGCACGCGCGCGTGGCCGCACCGCTCGGCCCGCACCCGCTGCTCGCCCAGGCGCTGCACGCCCGGCTGACCGAGGCGGGCTGGCGGCCGCCGGCCGACGCGGCCGCCCGCCGCGCGAGCGCGGTCGTCCTGGCCGCCGCCGGGTCCCGCGACCCCGAGTCCGCGGCCGGTACCCACCGCACCGCCCGGCTCCTGGCCGGCCGCCTCGGCGTGCCCGTCGTCCCCGCCTACGCCTCCGCAGCCGCGCCCACCGTCCCGGCGGCCGTGCGCGCGCTGGCCGCCCGCGGCCGGCACCGCGTCGCCGTCGCCTCCTGCTTCACCGCCCCCGGCCGCTTCGCCACCGAGTGCGCGTCCGCCACCCCCGCCCTGGCCGCGGCCCCCCTCGGCGCCCACCCGGCCATGGCCTGCCTGGTCCTCCACCGCTACGACCAGGCACTCACGCCCGTCCCCACCGCGCCCCCGATGCGAGCCGCGCCTCTCCCCGCCTGAAGCCCGAACGGACCCGGCGCCACCGAGACGCACCCTCCGCCACCCGTCGTGAGCGGACCGTGACGTCCCGCTTGTCAGTGGGTGCGCCTACTGTCGAGGCATGGAAGGGATCGAAGGGGCCGCCCCCGAGGCGGCAGCGCCGTACGAGAACCACCTCCCGCCCGTCGGCTACGACCAGGCGTCGCTCGACCGCTGGGCCGCCGAGCCCGACAAGCGGCCGGGGCGCACGGCGTTCCAGCGCGACCGGGCGCGGGTGCTGCACTCCGCGGCCCTCAGACGCCTGGCCGGCAAGACGCAGGTGGTCACGCCGGACGGCAGCCCCGGGGCCGCCGGCGCCTGGGACGCCAGCCCCCGCACCCGGCTGACCCACTCCCTGGAGTGCGCCCAGGTCGGCCGTGAGCTGGGCGCCGCCCTCGGCTGCGACCCCGACCTGGTGGAGGCGGCCTGCCTCTCGCACGACCTGGGCCACCCGCCCTTCGGACACAACGGCGAACAGGCGCTGAACGAGTTCGCGCACGACTGCGGCGGTTTCGAGGGCAACGCCCAGTCGCTGCGCCTGCTCACCCGCATCGAACCCAAGCGGTTCGTCACCGACCCCGCCTCGGGCCGGCCGGTCAGCGTCGGACTCAACCTGACGCGGGCCGCGCTGGACGCCGCCACCAAGTACCCGTGGCCGCGCGGCGCCCACCCGAGCGAGGCGGCCTCGCCCAAGTTCGGCGTCTACGAGGACGACCGGCCGGTCTTCGACTGGGCACGCCAGGGCGCCCCCGGCACGCGCACCTGTTTCGAGGCCCAGGTCATGGACTGGTCCGACGACGTGGCGTACTCGGTGCACGACGTGGAGGACGGCCTGCACGCCGGCCACATCGACCCCCGCTGCCTCGGGGCCGAGCCCGAACGCCGGGCCGTCTTCGCCGTCGCCGTCGGCCGCTACGTCCCGGCGGACACCGACCCCGCCGAGCCGGCCGAGGCCCTGGACCGCCTCCTCGACCAGGAGTGGTGGCCGCACGGCTACGACGGCTCGGCCGTGGCCCAGGCCCGCCTGAAGGACGCCACCAGCCAGCTCATCGGCCGCTTCTGCCTGGCCGCCGAGGGCGCCACCCGGCAGGCGTACGGCGGCGGGCGGCTGACCCGGTACGGAGCGGAGCTGGTCGTCCCGAGAAGCACCCGAATGGAGTGCGCCGTCCTCAAGGCCGTCGCCGACCTGTTCGTCATGCAGCGCGTCGAGCAGGAACGGCTCCGCGCCGACCAGCGCGTCGTCGTCGCCGAACTGGCCGCGGCGCTCACCGCGCGCGCCCCCGACGGCCTCGATCCGCAGTTCCGCGCCCTGTTCGGCCGGGCCGCCGACGACCGCGCCCGCAAGCGCGTGATCGTCGACCAGATCGCCTCCCTCACCGACGCCTCGGCCCGCTCGCTTCACGCACGTCTGACGGGGGCAGGCATGACGGCATGAGACTGACAGCGCGCTTACGGACACCCGTGATACCGCTGTTACCTGTGGGACCGGGGTGACCGCCGTGACAGGAGCTGCCCCGAGGTGACCCTGCGTGGCCTGATCGGGCCACTCCCTCTTCCCGCATCACGCTCCGTGCGGGACGCTCGCATGTGGCGGCACCCGCAGTTCCTCTGGGAGACACCCCCCAGACCCCCGGCAGGAGGCATCAAGTGGTCGACGCGGATCAGACATTCGTCATCGTCGGAGGAGGTCTGGCCGGCGCGAAGGCGGCCGAGACGCTGCGCGCGGAAGGCTTCAGCGGTCGCGTGATCCTCGTCTGCGACGAGCGCGACCACCCCTACGAACGCCCGCCGCTGTCCAAGGGCTACCTGCTCGGCAAGGAGGAACGCGACAGCGTCTTCGTGCAGGAACCCGCCTGGTACGCGCGCCACGACATCGAGCTGCACCTCGGCCAGACCGTCGACGCGATCGACCGTGCCGCGAAGAGCGTCCACTACGGCGACGACGGCACCCACGTGCGCTACGACAAGCTGCTGCTGGCCACCGGCGCCGAGCCGCGCCGCCTGGACATCCCCGGCACCGGCCTGGCCGGCGTGCACCACCTGCGCCGCCTCGCCCACGCCGAGCGCCTGAAGAACGTCCTGACCCACCTCGGCCGGGACAACGGCCACCTGGTGATCGCGGGCGCCGGCTGGATCGGCCTGGAGGTCGCCGCCGCGGCCCGCGAGTACGGCGCCGAGGTCACCGTCGTCGAGCCGTCGCCCACCCCGCTGCACGGCGTGCTCGGCCCCGAGCTGGGCCAGCTCTTCGCCGAGCTGCACCGCGAGCACGGCGTCCGCTTCCACTTCGGCGCCAAGCTCACCGAGATCGTCGGCCAGGACGGCATGGTGCTGGCCGCCCGCACCGACGACGGCGAGGAGCACCCCTGCCACGACGTGCTCGCCGCGATCGGCGCCGCCCCGCGCACCTCCCTGGCGGAGGCGGCGGGCCTGGAGCTGGCCGACCGGGCGCACGGCGGCGGCATCATGGTCGACGAGCGGCTGCGCACCAGTGATCCCGACATCTTCGCCGCCGGCGACGTGGCCGCCTTCCCGCACGCCCTGTTCGACACCCGGCTGCGCGTCGAGCACTGGGCCAACGCCCTCAACGGCGGCCCGGCCGCGGCCCGCGCGATGCTCGGCCGGGACGTCACCTACGACCGGGTGCCCTACTTCTTCTCCGACCAGTACGACCTGGGGATGGAGTACAGCGGATGGGCGCCCCCGGGCTCGTACGACCAGGTGGTCATCCGCGGCGACGCCGGGAAGCGCGAGTTCATCGCGTTCTGGGTGAAGGAGGGCAGGGTCCTGGCCGGGATGAACGTCAACGTGTGGGACGTCACGGACCCCATCCAGCACCTGATCCGCACGAAGTCGCAGGTGGACACGGACGCGCTGGCCGACCCGCACGTGCCGCTGGACACCCTCGCCTCCTGAGGCACGGGGATGTCCGACCGCCCCCGTAGAATTCACGCGTGGCAGGACGGATCAACGACGAGGACGTGAAGGCGGTACGGGACGCGGTCCCGATCGACGCCGTGGTGTCCGAGTACCTCCAGCTGCGGAACGCGGGCGGCGGCAACCTCAAGGGCCTGTGCCCGTTCCACGACGAGAAGTCGCCGTCCTTCCAGGTCAGCCCGAGCAAGGGGCTCTTCCACTGCTTCGGCTGCCAGGAGGGCGGCGACACCATCACGTTCGTGATGAAGGTCGACCACCTCACCTTCTCCGAGGCGGTCGAGCGCCTGGCCGCCCAGGCCGGCATCACCCTGCGCTACGAGGAGGGCGGTTACAACCCCGCCCACCAGCGCGGCGAGCGCATCCGCCTGGTCGAGGCGCACAAACTGGCCGCCGACTGGTACGCCGAACAGCTCGCGAGCAGCGCCGAGGCCGAGACCGGCCGCGTCTTCCTCGCCGAGCGCGGCTTCGACCAGGCGGCCGCGCTCCACTTCGGCGTCGGCTACAGCCCGCAGGGCTGGGACCACCTCATCCGCTTCCTGCGCGGCAAGGGCTTCACCGACAAGGAACTGCTCCTGTCCGGCCTCGCCCAGGAGGGCCGCCGCGGCCCCATCGACCGCTTCCGCGGCCGGCTGATGTGGCCGATCCGCGACATCGGCGGCGAGGTGGTGGGCTTCGGCGCGCGCAAGCTCCACGAGGCGGACACCGGCCCGAAGTACCTGAACACGCCCGAGACGCCGATCTACAAGAAGTCCCAGGTCCTGTACGGCATCGACCTGGCGAAGAAGGAGATCGCGAAGGTCTCCCGGGCGGTCGTGGTCGAGGGCTACACCGACGTCATGGCCTGCCACCTCGCCGGTGTCACCACCGCCATCGCCACCTGCGGCACGGCCTTCGGCGGCGACCACATCAAGATCCTGCGCCGGCTGCTGATGGACAACGGCTCGGCCCGTGTGATCTTCACCTTCGACGGCGACGCCGCCGGCCAGAAGGCCGCGCTGCGCGCCTTCGAGGACGACCAGAAGTTCGCCGCCGAGACGTACATCGCCGTCGCCCCCGACGGCATGGACCCCTGCGAGCTGCGCTTGGCCAAGGGCGACGACGCCGTCACCGACCTGGTGCGGCCGCGCACCCCGCTCTTCGAGTTCGCGCTGCGCCAGATCGTCGCCCGCTACGACCTGGACACC
The DNA here is from genome assembly GCF_042268205.1 of Streptomyces sp. NPDC056160. Lineage (NCBI taxonomy): Bacteria > Bacillati > Actinomycetota > Actinomycetes > Kitasatosporales > Streptomycetaceae > Streptomyces > Streptomyces sp. NPDC056160. The sequence goes on along the minus strand of NZ_JBHJUW010000103.1, from coordinate 7,575 downwards.
CCGGCCGGGCGCGCCGCCGCCCTGGACGAGGCCGCGCCGGTCGTCGCCCGGATCAAGAACAGCGGCGCCCAGCACGAGGTCGCCGTCCAGCTCGCCGGGCTCCTCGGCATCCTCGACACCCAGTTCGTGGTCAAGCGGGTGGCGCAGCTGGCCCGCTGGGCCCGTGAGCGCGGTTCCGGCCGCGGCGGCGGCCAGGGCCCCGACCGGCAGCAGCGCGGCCCGCAGCAGCAGTACGCCGCCCCCGCGCAGAGCGCCGCCCCCCGCGGCCCCGCGCTCAACCTGCGCAACCCGGTCCACGCCACCGAGCGCGAGCTGCTGAAGCTCGCCCTGCAACGCCCGGAGCTGGTCTCCCCGGCCTTCGACGCGTACGGGGTGGACGAGTTCACCGCCCCGCCCTACGCGGCCGTACGCCAGGCCATCCAGGAAGCGGGCGGCGCCGAGTACGGCACGGCCGACCCGCAGGAGTACCTGGTCCGCGTCCGCGAGGCCGCCCCCGACGACACGGTCCGCGCGATGGTCACCGAGCTGGCGGTGGAGGCGATCCTGCTCCGCCGCGAGGTCGACGAGGGCTATGCCGGCGCGCAACTGGTGACGGTCCGCCGCCGTGCCGTCGAACGCCGCATCCGCGACCTCTCCAGCACCGTCGCCCGCCTCGGCAACGGCGGCGACCCCGCCCACCTGGCCGCCGCCCAGAACGAGCTGTGGATCCTCCAGCAGTACGACCAGGCCCTGCGGGAGCGGGGCGCGGGCGCGCTCTGAGCGCCACCCCGCCCTCCGGGCGACCGGGATGACCGCCCGGTGACGGACCGGATGCAAAAAGTCACCGCACGCCCCTCGTGGCGGCGTTGTGTCGTACCCCACACTGGGGTCCGGTGCCCGAGTTCTCGGAGCGCGGCCGGACCGTCCCCCACGGGGCCCCCTCCCGGCGGCCGTGCTCCTCGCGTACGGGACGGGCAGCGGCGAGGCCGTCGATCCGTCCCCCGAGCAGCGCTGCGGCACAGGTCAGCAGCGATCATCCTGGAGGTCGCCCGCGTGCAGACCCAGACCCTCACCCCTACCGACAGCGCCACCGACCTCGTCCTCGCGGCGGCCGTACCCTCACGGGACCGGGTCGCGCACCACCCGGAGGCGGCCGAGCCGGAGGAGCCCGAGGAGCCGGAAGCGGACGCCCCCGAGCCCGTCGGGCCGGCCGCCACCCCCGCCCGCGCCGAGAGCGGCGGGCCCTCCTCGGACCTGTTCCGGCAGTACCTGCGCGAGATCGGCCGCATCCCGCTGCTCAGCGCGGCCGAGGAGGTGGAACTCGCCCGCCGCGTCGAAGCCGGGCTCTTCGCCGAGGAGAAGCTCGGCAGCACCCCCGACCTCGACAGCAGCCTCGCCGTCGACCTGGACCGGCTCGTCGTGCTGGGCCGGATGGCCAAGCGGCGGCTCATCGAGGCCAACCTGCGCCTCGTGGTGTCCGTCGCCAAGCGCTACGTCGGACGCGGGCTGACCATGCTCGACCTGGTCCAGGAGGGCAACCTGGGACTGATCCGGGCGGTGGAGAAGTTCGACTACGCCCGCGGCTACAAGTTCTCGACGTACGCGACCTGGTGGATCCGCCAGGCGATGTCCCGCGCGCTGGCCGACCAGGCCCGCACCATCCGGGTGCCCGTCCACGTCGTCGAACTGATCAACCGGGTCGTCCGGGTACAGCGCCGCATGCTCCAGGAGCGCGGCTACGAGCCCACCCCGGCCGAGGTCGCCGCCCAGCTGGAACTGCCGCCCGAGCGGGTCGGCGAGGTGCTGCGGCTCGCGCAGGAGCCCGTCTCCCTGCACGCCCCCGTCGGCGAGGAGGACGACGTCGCCCTCGGTGACCTCATCGAGGACGGGGACGCCGCGTCCCCCGTGGAGTCGGCGGCGTTCCTGCTGCTGCGCGAGCACCTGGAGGCCGTGCTGTCGACGCTGGGGGAGCGCGAGCGCAAGGTCGTCCAGCTCCGCTACGGCCTCGAGGACGGGCGCCCGCGCACCCTGGAGGAGATAGGACGGCTGTTCGGCGTGACCCGGGAGCGGATCCGCCAGATAGAGTCCAAGACCCTCAACAAGCTGCGCGACCACACCTTCGCCGACCAGTTGCGCGGCTACCTCGACTGACCGGGGGCCGCCGGCCGGCGGCCCCCTCCGTCGCCCCGCTCAGTCCACCTCGGCGACCGCCTGCGCGAACTGCGCCTTGTACAGCCGCGCGTAGGCCCCGTCGGCGGCCAGCAGCTCGTCGTGGGCGCCCTGTTCGACGATGGCGCCGTTCTCCATGACGAGGATGGTGTCCGCGTCCCGGATGGTGGACAGCCGGTGCGCGATCACGAACGACGTCCTGCCGTGCTGGAGTTTGGCCATGGCCTTCTGGATCAGCACCTCGGTACGGGTGTCGACCGAACTGGTCGCCTCGTCCAGGACGAGGATCACCGGGTCGGACAGGAACGCACGCGCGATGGTGATGAGCTGCTTCTCCCCGGCGCTGACCCCGGTGCCCTCGTCGTCGATCACCGTGTCGTAGCCGTCGGGGAGCGTCCGGACGAACCGGTCCGCGTGCGCGGCCCGCGCCGCCTCCTCGATCTCCCCGCGGGTGACCTCGCGGGAGGCACCGTAGGCGATGTTCTCCGCGATGGTGCCGCCGAACAGCCAGGTGTCCTGGAGCACCATGCCGATGGCGGAGCGCAGCTCGTCACGCGACATGCGGGCGATGTCCACGCCGTCCAGGGTGATGTGCCCGCCGGTGACGTCGTAGAACCGCATGAGCAGGTTGACCAGCGTCGTCTTGCCCGCGCCGGTCGGGCCGACGATCGCGACCGTGTGGCCCGGCTCCACCCTCAGCGACAGGTCCTCGATGAGCGGCTTGTCCGGTTCGTAACGGAACGACACGTGCTCCAGCGCGACCCGCCCGCGCAACTCCTCCGGCCGCACGCCCGGCACCGGGTCCGCCTCCTGCTCCTCCGCGTCCAGGAGTTCGAAGACCCGCTCGGCCGAGGCGACGCCCGACTGCACCAGGTTCGCCATCGACGCGACCTGCGTCAGCGGCATCGAGAACTGCCGCGAGTACTGGATGAACGCCTGCACGTCACCGATGGACAGCGTGCCCGAGGCGACCCGCAGGCCGCCGACGACCGCGACGAGCACGTAGTTCAGGTTCGACACGAACATCATCAGCGGCTGCATGATGCCGCTGTTGAACTGGGCCTTGAACCCGGCCTCGTACAGTGCCTCGTTCTGCTCGGCGAACTGCTGCGCCGACTCCTCCTGCCGCCCGAACACCTTCACCAGGGCGTGGCCGGTGTACATCTCCTCGATGTGCGCGTTCAGTTTGCCGGTGGAGCGCCACTGCTGCACGAAGTGCGGCTGGGAGCGCTTGCCCACGCGGGTGGCCACGACGAACGACAGCGGCACGGTCACCAGCGCGACCAGCGCCAGCAGCCAGGAGACCCAGAACATCACGATGAGCACGCCGACGATGGTCAGCAGCGAGTTGATGAGCTGGCCCATCGACTGGTTCAGGGTCTGCCCGATGTTGTCGATGTCGTTGGTGGCGCGGGAGAGCACCTCGCCGCGCTGGCGCTTGTCGAAGTACGACAGCGGCAGCCGCGACAGCTTCGTCTGCACGTCCTCGCGCATCCGGAACATGGTCCGGTTGACCGACCTGTTCACCAGCCGGGTCGCCACCGCCATCAGCAGACCGGCGGCGAGGAACGTGCCCAGGGCGAACAGCAGGACCTCGCCGACGGCCCCGAAGTCGATGCCCTGGCCGGGCGTGAAGTCCGTGCTCCTGAGCATGTCGGCGATCGAGCCCTGGCCGTGCGCGCGCAGGGAGGCGAGGGTCTGGTCCTTGGTCGCGCCGGCCGGGAACTGCCGGCCGATGATGCCGGCGAAGACCAGGTCGGTGGCCTTGCCGAGGATCTTCGGCCCGATGACGCTGAGCGTGACGCTGACCACCACGCACGCCAGCAGGATGCCGATCGTGGCCCGTTCGGGCCGGAACTGGGCGATGAGCCGCTTGCCCGAGTTCTTGAAGTCCATCGAGCGGCTGTCGGGGGAGCCCCCGGCCATCATCCGCCCCATCGGCCCGGCCATCAGGCAGCCTCCGCTTCCGTGAGCTGGGAGAGCACGATCTCCCGGTACGTCTCGTTGTCCGCCATCAGCTCCTGGTGGCGGCCGGTGCCGACGACCCGGCCCTCGTCCAGGACGATGATCCGGTCGGCGTCGCGGATGGTCGCCACCCGCTGGGCGACGATGACGACGGTCGCCTCGGCCGTCTCGCGCGCCAGCGCGGCGCGCAGGGCCGCGTCGGTGGCGTAGTCGAGCGCGGAGAAGGAGTCGTCGAAGAGGTAGATCTCCGGGCGCTGCACGAGGGTGCGGGCGATGGCGAGCCGCTGGCGCTGGCCGCCGGACACGTTGGTGCCGCCCTGCGAGATGGGCGCGTCGAGGCCGCCCTCCAGCTTGCCGACGAACTCCTTGGCCTGCGCCACCTCCAGCGCGTGCCACAGTTCCTCGTCGGTGGCGTCCGGGTTGCCGTAGCGCAGGTTGGTGGCGACGGTGCCGGCGAACAGGTACGGCTTCTGCGGCACCATGCCGACGGTCTTCGCCAGCAGCTTGGCGTCCACGGTCCGTACGTCCACGCCGTCCACCAGGATCTCGCCGTCCGTCGCGTCGAACAGGCGGGCGACCAGGCCCAGCAGGGTGGACTTGCCGCTGCCGGTCGAGCCGATGACGGCGGTCACCTCGCCGGGGCGGGCGGCCAGGTCGACGGCCTTGAGCACGGGCTCCTCGGCACCGGGGTAGCGGAAGCCCGCCCCGCGCAGCTCCAGGTGGCCGTGGCGGCGCAGTTCGCGTACGGGCGCGAGCGGCGGCACGACGCTGGACTCGGTGCCCATGACCTCCTGGATGCGCTCGGCGCAGACCTCGGCGCGCGGCACCATCATGAACATGAAGGTGGCCATCATGACGGACATCACGATCTGCATCAGGTACGCCAGGAACGCGGTGAGGTCACCGATCATCATGCCGCCGCTGTCGATGCGGTGCGCGCCGAACCACACCACCGCGATGGACGACAGGTTCACCACCGTCATCACCATCGGGAACATCAGCGCGAGCATCCGGCCGGTCGCCAGGGACATCTCGGTCAGGTCCCCGTTGGCCTTGCGGAAGCGGTCGTTCTCGTACTCGTCGCGGACGAAGGCCCGGATGACGCGGTTGCCGCTGATCTGCTCGCGCAGCACCCGGTTCACCGTGTCCAGGCGTGTCTGCATGGACCGGAACAGCGGGCGCAGCCGACGCACGATCAGCGTCACGCAGATGGCCAGCACCGGTACGACGGCGACCAGGACCCCCGACAACGGCACGTCCAGGCCGAGGGCCAGCACGACACCGCCCACGCACATGATGGGCGCCGACACCATCAGGGTGAACGTCATCAGGGCCAGCATCTGTACCTGCTGGACGTCATTGGTCGTACGGGTGATGAGCGAGGGGGCGCCGAACTGGGCGACCTCGCGCGCGGAGAAGGACTGCACGCGGTCGAAGACGGCGGCCCGCACGTCCCGGCCGAGCGAGGAGGCGGTCTTGGCGCCGTAGTAGACGGCACCGATGTTGCACGCCACCTGCGCCAGTGAGATGGCGATCATCACGGCGCCGAAGGTCAGGATGTAATCCGTGTCACCCTTCACGACGCCCTTGTCGATGATGTGGGCGTTCAACGTGGGCAGGTAGAGGGTGGCGCAGGTCTGCAGGAACTGCAGCAGCACCAGAAGGGCGATGGGTTTCTTGTAGGGCCTGAGATAGGTCCGCAGGAGTCGTATGAGCACGCTGGGTCTCTCGGAGTCGGCGGTGGGGGCGGTCGGTGTCCCCTGGCACCTATCGTCGGACACTCCACCCGCGTTACCTCAACTGATTAACCCGATGGAAGCGCGGGGGCGGGTTCCCCGGCCGACGCGCCGTCAGCCGGAGGCCGCTCCCGCAGGGCGTCGGCCGATGTCCTCTGATGCCCTTTACGCCCTGTGCGTTTTGTCTTTCATGCGTCTTATCCGGTGAACGCGTCCGGTTGCGCGGTGAACGCACCCGGATGGGTCTGTTCGCGCACGGCGACGTACTGCTGACGGACCGCCTGGCCCACCGCCAGGTCCTCGCCGGGCTCCAGCACCTGCGCGACCGCCCCCTGCCAGGCCGGCGGGGTCCTCGGGTCGAGGGTGCCCTGCGAGACGCCGAGCGCCCAGGCCGCCTGCCGGGCGGCACCGATCGCCGCGTAGTCCGCGGGCTGCGGCACCACGACCTGCGCGCCGAACAGCGAGGGCGCCGCGGCCTGCACGGCGGGCAGTTCGGCGGCCGGACCGAGCAGGAAGACGCGCCGCACCTCCACCCCCCGGCCGCGCAGCACGTCCAGCGCGTCCGCGAGCCCGCACAGCATGCCCTCGAACGCGGCCCGCGCCAGGTGCTCCGGCTTCATCGACTCGCGCCGCAGCCCCGACAGCGTCCCGGCAGTGTGCGGCAGGGAAGGCGTCCGCTCGCCCTCCAGGTACGGCAGCAGGACGAGGCCGTGGGAGCCCGGCGTCGACTTCATCGCCAGTTCGGACAGGGCCTCCGGATCGGGCAGGCCCAGCAGTTCGGCGGTGCCGCGCAGGGCTCGTACGGCGTTCAGTGTGGTGACCACCGGCAGGTGCATGCCCGTGGCGTCGGCGAGCGAGGTGATCATCCCGGTCTGGTCCACCAGCGCCTCGGGATGCACGGCCATCACCGACCCCGAGGCGCCCAGCGACACCACCGCGTCCCCGAGCCCCAGCCCGAGGCCGAAGGCGGCGGCCATGGTCTCCCCGGTCCCGGCCGAGATCAGCAGCCCCTCCGGCGTCGTACCGGCCGCCTCGGCCGGGCCGATCACCTCGGGCAGCACCGCCTGGTGGCCGAGCGCCAACTCGACCAGGTCGGGCCGGTAGGAACCGGTGGCCGCGGACCAGTACCCGGTGCCGGACGCGCCGCCGCGGTCGGTGGTCCGCCGCACCGGACGGCCCAGCAACTGCCACACCAGCCAGTCGTGCGCCTGCATCAGCACGGCCGTGCGGCCGGCCGCCTCCGGTTCGTTCTTCGCCAGCCAGCGCAGTTTCGTCACCGGCTGCGCGGCCTGTGGCACACAGCCGACCGCCTGCGCCCACGCCTCACGGCCGCCGAGCGAATCGATCAGGTCCGCCGCGGAGACCTGGGCCCGCCGGTCGCCGCCGACCAGCGCCGGGCGCACCGTGCCGCCCTTGCCGTCGAGCGGGACCAGCGCGTTCTGCTGCGCGGAGACGCCGATCGCCTGCACGCCCTCCAGCAGTCCGCCGCCCGCGGCCTCCCCGAGCGAGAGCAGCCAGGCCTGCGGATCCACGTCCGCGACGCGGCCTCCCCCGCCCTCGGGGCTCTCCACCGGATGCGGTGCGTAGCCCTGCCGGAGCACGGCCCCCGTGTCCGTGTCGCAGACCACGATGCGAGTGAAATCGGGCGAACTGTCCAACCCGGCGACTATCCCCATGCCGAAAATTCTGCCGCATCGCCGCGGCCGCCGGGGGCGGGGGCACGTTG
>NZ_JBHJUW010000102.1:0-32300 GCF_042268205.1 Streptomyces sp. NPDC056160 | reverse complement strand
TCGTCATCCGTCAGAACCACTTCGACCGTCGGCCGACCCATGCGCGCCATGAGCCCAGCATACTTCTACGGCTTTCCTAAGACTCGGGACACTAGGCCAGCCACACGGTGGTGTCCGGGTCCAGCCGGCGGCCCGTCGGCGGAGCGCTGCTCAGCAGGACCTCGCCCGGCGGCAGCGGAACAGGCTGCGGCGACAGGTTGGTGACGCACCGCCAGCCGTCGCCGCGCGCGAACGCCAGCACCCCGGCCGGGGTGTCCTCCGCCCAGGTCAGCGACTCGCCCGCGAGCAGCTTGCGGCGCAGCCGCAGGGCCGTGCGGTACAGCTCCAGCGTCGAGCCCTCCACCCCGTCCTGCGCCTGGACGGCGTACGCCCCGAAGTCCGTCGGCTGCGGCAGCCAGGCCCCGCCGGGACCGAAGCCGTACGACTGTCCGGTCGTCGTCCACGGCAGCGGCACCCGGCAGCCGTCCCTGCCCTTGCGGAGGTGGCCCGTCTGCTCCCAGATCGGGTCCTGGAGCACCTCGGTGGGCAGGTCGGCCACCTCGGGCAGGCCCAGCTCCTCGCCCTGGTAGAGGTAGGCCGAACCGGGCAGGGCCAGCATCAGCAGGGTCGCCGCGCGGGCCCGGCGCAGCCCGGCCGCGCCGTCCACGGCGGGCGCGCGGCCGCCGGACAGCAGCCAGGCGTTCTCGTCCGTGCCCGGCGGGAGCACCAGCCGGGAGGCGTGCCGGACCACGTCGTGGTTGGACAGCACCCAGGTGGCCGAGGCACCGGCGGCCCGCGCGGTGGCCAGGGACGCGGCGATGGTGCGGCGCAGCTCCCCGGCGTCCCAGCCGGCCTGGAGGTACTCGAAGTTGAAGGCCTGGCCCAGTTCGTCGGGCCGGGCGTACAACGCGCGCCGCGCGTCGGGGACCCAGGCCTCGGCGACCGCCGTGCGGGGCGGCGTGTAGGCGTCGAAGATCTTGCGCCAGTCGCGGTAGATCTCGTAGACCTCGTCGCGGTCCCAGTACGGGTGGCTGCCCGGCTCGACGTGCGGCAGCGCGTCCTCGCCGGTGGCCCCGATGCCGCCGACGTCGCGCAACGGCTCGTCGAGGTCCTTGACCAGGGCGTGCGCCACGTCGACGCGGAAGCCGTCCACCCCCCGGTCCGACCAGAACCGCAGGGTGGTGCGGAAGTCGGCGCGGACCTCCTCGTCGCGCCAGTCGAAGTCCGGCTGCTCGGGCGCGAACAGGTGCAGGTACCACTGCCCGTCGGGCACGCGCTGCCAGGCGCTGCCGCCGAAGACGGACTGCCAGTCGGTGGGGGGCAGTTCACCGTGCGCGCCGCGCCCGTCGCGGAAGACGTACCGGGCGCGGGCGGCGGAGCCCGGTCCGGCCCGCAGCGCCTCCTGGAACCAGCGGTGCCGGTGCGAGGAGTGGTTGGGGACGATGTCGACGATCACCTTCAGACCGAGGCGGTGCGCCTCGGTGACCATCGCGTCGAAGTCGTCGAGGGTGCCCAGACGCGGGTCGACGTCCCGGTGGTCGGCGACGTCGTAGCCGCCGTCGGCCAGTTCGGAGGGGTAGAACGGACTGAGCCACACGGCGTCCACGCCGAGGGCGGCGAGGTGCGTCAGCCGCTGGGTGACGCCCCGGATGTCACCGAGTCCGTCCCCGTCGGCGTCGGCGAAGCTGCGGGGGTAGACCTGGTAGACGACGGCCTGCCGCCACCAGTCGGGACTGCGGGAGGACAGGTCGGGCGGCACGTCGTCGGTGCGGTCGGTCACGCGGTCTCCTCTTCGTGCGTCGGAGCGACACAGAGAATCTGTCCAGATCCGCGGAAAAGCGAACACGTGGGGTGGTACCTGGGCACAGGGGGCGACCGGCGGGGCGCGCCGTCACCCCGGTGCCGGCGTCAGTCCGTGTCCGCCGCGCAGTGCTCCAGGAGGTGCCGTACGTCCTCGTCCACCAGGCGGTAGCGCACCACGCGGCCCTCCTTCTCGCCCTGGACGGTGCCCGCCGCGCGCAGCAGGCGCAGGGCCTGGGAGACCGCCGGGTCGTTCATGCCGGTGGCGACGGCGAGGTCGGAGACGGCCAGTGGGCCGGTGCGGTGCAGGGCCAGCAGCAGGGCGAGCCGCTTGGGGTCGGCCAGCAGCGAGAAGCGCTCCGCCCACGCGCGGACGTGACCGGGCTCCCCGATCGCCGCGATGGCGTCGCACACCCGGTGGCCGTCGATGGTGCGGCGGTCCGAGCGGTCGGCAGGGACGAGATGCATGCCCCCATCCTCGCAGGCACCGATGTGTGATCTTCCGTACCTGCGCAGGTATGCAGCTATGCAGACGACGGTCCCTCCCTCTACCGTGGGCGGGCCGTGGTGCTCGGGAAGTCGGTGCGAAGCCGACGCGGCCCTCGCCACTGTGATCGGGGAGTTCCCCTTCCGTCCGGCATCCGCCGGGCCACTGGTCGCACGACCGGGAAGGCAGGGAGGGAGGACGTACGGACCCTAAGCCAGGAGACCGGCCACGGCAGCTCACGAAGTGATCCACGAGGTGCTGGAGCGTGATACCGGATGACCCTGCCCAAGCCTGCCCCGACGCCGGCCGCCGCCCCCGGGGGGCCCGCCCCCGCGGCGACCTTCCGCTGGCGCCGTGAGGACACCCTCAAGACCGCGGGCCTGATGGCGGTGATAGCCGCCCTGCACGTCGTCGCCTTCGGCATCCTGTTCCTGCTCGTCGTCCCCGAGCACTACCAGGTCGGCAGCAAGGCCTTCGGTATCGGCCTCGGCGTCACCGCCTACACGCTCGGCATGCGGCACGCCTTCGACGCCGACCACATCGCCGCCATCGACAACACCACCCGCAAGCTGATGGCCGACGGCAAGCGGCCGGTCTCGGTGGGCTTCTGGTTCGCGCTGGGCCACTCCAGCGTGGTGGTGGCCATGGCCGCGCTGGTGGCGGGCGGCGCCCAGCTCGCGGGCACCCTGATGAACGACGACTCCCGTACGCACCAGACGCTCGGCATCGTCGGCACCACCGTCTCGGGCACCTTCCTCTACCTGATCGCCGCCCTCAACCTGGTCGCCCTCGCCGGCATCCTGAAGGTGTTCCGGGCGATGCGCGCGGGCACCTACGACGAGCGGGAGCTGGAGGCCCACCTGGACTCACGGGGGTTCATGAACCGGATCCTGGGCCGCCTCACCAGGTCGATCTCCCGGCCCGGCCAGATGTACCCGCTCGGCTTCCTCTTCGGCCTCGGCTTCGACACCGCCACCGAGGTCACGCTGATGGTGATGGCCGGCTCCGGCGCGGCGGCCGGACTGCCCTGGTACGCGATCCTCTGCCTGCCCCTGCTGTTCGCCGCCGGCATGAGCCTGTTCGACACCCTGGACGGCACGTTCATGAACTTCGCCTACCAGTGGGCGTTCTCCAACCCCGTCCGCAAGGTGTTCTACAACCTGACCATCACCGGCCTGTCCATCGCGGTCGCCTTCTTCATCGGCACGATCGAGCTGGTCGGCGTCCTGCACGACAAGCTCGACCTGAGCGACACGGTCACCGGCTGGATCGCCGGACTCGACCTCGACCACGTGGGCTACGTCATCGTCATCCTGTTCGTGGTGGTGTGGGCGGCGGCGCTGGCGTACTGGAAGGTCGCCAGGGTCGAGCAGCGCTGGGCGGTGGGGGCCGGAGCGGGGGAGGCGGCCGACTAGGGCGTGTTTCGAATGTAGCGCCGTCCGCCCGGAGGGCGGGCCCCGCGGCGTCCGGTGCGTGCGATCGCAAGGCGGAGGGTCGTCCGCGTACCGGGCGTACGTGGACGATCCCGACAACGCGGCGAGCGCGCGTGCCAGACGCCGCGGGGCTGGGGGCACCTCCCGGCCGAAGGCCGGGGGAGGGACTTTCGAAACACGCCCCGGCCGGACCGTGGTGCCGAAGGCACGTAGGAGCGTAGGGCGGGGACGTCACGCGTTCCGGGTGTCCTCGGCTTCCTGCTGCCGCAGGGAGGGGCAGCCGTCCTGCTCGGACGTCCCGAGGAACCGCTCGGCCCAGCCGCCCAGTTCCTGGAGGGCCGGCCTCAGGGCCTCGCCCGCGGGAGTGAGTTGATAGGAGACGCGCAGGGGCGGGCCGGCGTCCACCTCACGGCGGACCAGGCCGGCCTCCCCGAGTTCGGCGAGGCGGTCGGAGAGCATGCGCTCGCTGATCCCGCTGACGGCGCGGCGCAGTTCGGCGAAGCGGCCGGGACCGCTCATGAGGCTGGCGAGGATCACGCCGTTCCAGCGTTTGCCGAGAAGCAGGAAGACGCGTTCGACCGCACCGCCCGCCGCCGAGCACTGCCCCGCGTCCTGTCGCTCCACTGTCATGCGCCCATGGTACCGCCCACCGCTCATTTACTACGAAAAAGTGGGGTACTGTAATTTCGTAAGCAGCTGAGGAAGCTGACATACGAATCCGGGTGCCTCCGCACGCCCGGACCACCCCCGCCGTGCCCCGCGCGGCCCACCCGAGGAGCACCTTCCATGGCCGTCCTGCTGCACATCGACTCGTCCCTCTTCCCGCTGGAGAACTCCGGCTCGCGCCGGCTCACCGACGCCTTCCGCAAGACCTGGCAGGAGGCGCACCCGCAGGGCAGCGTCATCTACCGCGACCTGGCCGCCGACCCGGTGCCGCACCTGGACGCCGCCACCGTCACCGCCGAGTCCCTCCCCCCGCTGCGCGAGGAACTCATCGCCGAGTTCGAGAAGGCCGACGTCCTCGTCATCGGCGCCCCCATGTACAACTTCACGATCCCCTCCACCCTCAAGGCGTGGCTGGACCAGATCATCCTGGCCGGGCGCACCTTCGGCGAGGGCGTGCCGCCGTCCGGCAAGCGCGTCGTGGTCGCGGCGTCGCGCGGCGGCTCCTACCGCCCCGGCACCCCGCGGGCCGGCTTCGAGCACGACACCAACTACCTGGAGACGGTGCTGGGCGGCGGGCTCGGCCTGCAGGTCGAGGTCATCACGCGCGAACTGACGATGGCCCCGGTCAACCCCGCCATGGCCGCCCTGGTACCGCAGGCCGAGGAGTCGGAACGCGAGTCGCTGGGGCGTGCCGCCGAATCCGCACGGGAGCACGCCGCGCTCCTGGTCTGAGCCCCGAGGCCGGCACGCTCCGGCCCGCTCGCTCCGGCCCGCTCGCTCCGGCCCGCTCACCCGGAAAGGTGCTTCACGATGTCCACGCGCGCCACCGCGCACCTCATGGCGGCGCGCGGCCCTCACCCTCACCGCGACGGGCACTGCCCGGGCCGCCCTCTCGCTGCCCGTCGCCGAGCGCCGGACCGGCACCGCCAGGACAGCGGCCACTCGATCAAGGCCGACAGCAGCCAGGTCTCCCCCGAGCGTCGTGGCCGACCAGCACTACGTGCACACCGCCGGCGTGGCCGACGGCACCGTCCGTCGAACCCGGCGCCGGGCTCGGTGCGCCGGGTCCGTACGGTGTCGCGGCGCCGATCAGGAGGCCACCAGCAGCACCTTGCCGACGTGGGAACTCTCCTCCACCAGCCGATGGGCGGACGCGGCCTCCCGCATCGGCACCTCCCGGTCGACGACCGGCCTGACGTGCCCCTGAGCGAACAGCGGCCACACGTGCTCGCGGACGGCCGCCACGATGGCCGCCTTCTCGTCGAGCGGACGGGCTCGCAGCGAGGTCGCGCTGACCGCTGCCCGCTTGCCCAGCAGGGCGCCGATGTCCAGTTCGGCCTTGGTGCCGCCCTGCATGCCGATGATCGCTAGCCGCCCGTTGACGGCGAGGGCCCGGACGTTGCGGTCCAGGTACTTGGCGCCCATGTTGTCCAGGATGACGTCGGCGCCGGCCCCGTCCGTGGCCTGCCGGATCTCCTCGACGAAGTCCTGCTCCCGGTAGTTGATCAGGATGCCGGCGCCCAGTTCGGCGCACTGGTCCAGCTTCTCCTTGGTGCCCGCCGTGACCGCGACCCGCGCGCCGGCGGCCTTGGCCAGCTGGATCGCCATGGTGCCGATGCCGCTGGAGCCGCCGTGCACGAGCAGGGTCTCGCCGGGGCGGAGGTGGGCGACCATGAAGACGTTCGACCAGACGGTGCAGGTCACCTCGGGCAGGGCCGCCGCCTGCTTGAGGTCCACGCCCGGCGGGACGGGCAGCAGCTGGCCGGCCGGGACGGCGACCTTCTCGGCGTAGCCGCCGCCCGCGAGGAGCGCGCACACCTCGTCGCCGACCGCCCAGCCGGACACCCCCGGCCCGAGGGCGCTGATCCGGCCGGAACACTCCAGGCCGGGGTAGCGGGAGGCGCCGGGCGGCGGGTCGTAGTGGCCCTGGCGCTGCATGATGTCGGCCCGGTTGACGGCGCCGGCCACCACCTCGACCAGCACCTCGCCCTCGCCGGGGACGGGATCCGGCACCTCGTCCCACACCAGCGCCTCGGGCCCACCGGGTTCGGGAATCGTGATCGCATGCATGGGGCCGACGCTACTCCTCGCCCGGCCCCGCGCCGCGGGCCCCGGCCCGCGCGCGTGCCGCGGGTCGGCCCGCCGGTCGCGGGGTGGTGCGCCGGTCGCGGGGTGGTGCGCCGGTCGCGGGTGGGTGCGCAGGTCGCGTGCCGTGCGCGCGGGCCCCGAGGTCAGTCCAGCGGCAGCGGGCGGGTGTCCGGGGTGACCTGGGTGCCGGGGGTGGCCCGGACGATCGTGATCAGGCGGTCCGTCAACTGCAGGGACGCGGCGGCCGGATCGTCGTACCCGAGGACCCGGTGGCCGCGGACGACGCTCACCACGAGGTCGTCGATCTCACGTGGACTGCGGCCCGCCTCGGCCTTTATGACGGGCCGTTCGACGATGTCCAGACCGCTGCCCTGCTGGATGATGTCCTCCATGACCATGCCGGCGGCGGGGCTGAGCACGGAGAGGCCCAGCAGCCTTCCCGCCGCGCTCGCGCTGGTGATCACGGCGTCCGCCCCGGACTGCTTGAGCAGCGGGGCGTTCTCCTCCTCCCGCACCGCGGCGACGATCTTCACCGCCCGGTTGAGCTGCCGGGCCGTCAGGGTCACCAGGACGGCCGTGTCGTCCCGCTGCGTGGCGATGATGATCTGCCGCGCCCGCTGGACCTCCGCCCGTTTCAGCACCTCGCTGCGGGTGGCGTCGCCGACGATGCCCGCGTATCCCTCCGCCGTGGCGGCGTCGATCACCTTGGCGCTGGGGTCGACCACGACGACCTGCTGCTTCTTCAGCCCGGTCGCGCAGACGGTCTGGATCGCCGACCTTCCCTTCGTCCCGAAACCGATGACGACGGTGTGTTCGCGCAAGGTGGACCTCCAGCGGCTCAGACGCCACTCCTCGCGGGTGCGCTCGGTGAGGACTTCGAGCGTGGTGCCGACGAGGATGATCAGGAACAGCACGCGCAGCGGCGTGATGACGAGGATGTTGGTGAGCCGGGCGCTGTCGCTGACGGGCGTGATGTCGCCGTACCCGGTGGTGGAGAGGGTCACCGTCGCGTAGTACGCCGCGTCGAGGAGGTCCACGGAGCTGTCGGCGTTGTCGTGGTAGCCGTCGCGGTCGGCGTAGACGACCACGACGGTCACGACGAGTACGAGCAGTGCCATGGCCAGTCGTTTCCCGACCTGGCGTATGGGACGGTCGACCACTTTCCTCGGGAGTTTCACCCGATGGGTCACGAGATGTTCGTCCGCCTGGCGGGCGATCGCGTCATGGCCCGGAAGTTTCACGTGAAACACACTCCGATTCCGGCGGCGGCCCAGGGCAGATCCAGCAGTTCGGCTTCCTGGCCGGCGCGGAGACCGCCCGGCGGTACGACGGCCAGCGCGTCGGACGCCGCGACACCGCGCAGCATGGCGGGGCCGTTGTAGTGCAGCGGGACCGCGTGATCACCCCGCAGGACGACGGGGACGAGCCGGGTGTCGCCGGGGTGCCCGTGCACCCCGTCCCGCAGCGGCAGCGTGTACGGCTCCGGGGCCGGGCGCGCGGCGAGGGTGCGCAGCAGCGGCTCGGCGAGGGTGAGCAGACCGGAGACGGCGGCGAGGGGGTTGCCGGGGAGGCCGACGAGGTGCTGGTTCTCCTTGGTGCGGGCCAGGAGCATGGGATGGCCGGGGCGCACCTGGACGCCGTTCACCAGCAGCTCGGCGTCCATGCGGCGCAGGGTGGGGCGGACGTGGTCGACGGGGCCGGCGGCGGTCCCCCCGGTGGTGACGACGAGGTCGGCCTCGGAGCGGGTGAGCGCCCGGTGCAGGGCCTTGGCGTCGTCGCCGATCCGCCGCACCCCGGCCACCTCGGCGCCGAGGGCGCGCAGCCACGGCGGCAGCATCGGACCGAGCGCGTCCCTGATCCGGCCGTCGTGCGGCAGGCCCTCGGTGAGCAGTTCGTCACCGAGCACGAACACGTCGACCCGGGGCCGGGGCACGGCGGTGAGGGCGTCGTATCCGGCCGCGGCGGCCAGGCCCAGCACCGCCGGGGTGACCAGGGTGCCGACGGGCAGCAGCTGGTCGCCGGTGCGGCACTCCTGGCCGCGGGCGCGGATGTCCTGGCCGTGGCCCGGGTCGCGGACGGAGTGCAGCTTTCCCTTGGCGTCCGTCCGGCCGTGCTCGGTGCGCAGCACGGCCGTGGTGTCCTGCGGGATGCGGGCGCCGGTCGCGATCCGTACGGCCTCGCCGTCGGTCAGCGGCTCGGGCTGCGCGTGCCCGGCCAGGGAACCGCCCTCGCGCACGTCCCACGGCCCGGGTCCCGCGACCGCCCAGCCGTCCATCGCGGAGGTGTCGAAGGAGGGCAGATCGGTGAGGGCGGCGAGGGGACCGGCCAGGACCAGGCCCAGGGCCGCGTCCAGGGGGACCGAGACGGGGGAGCGGCGGGCGGCGGCACGGACGGCGCGGGCGGCGATCTCACGGGCCGCGGGCCAGGCGACGGACTGCGCGTGACCGTGCGGGCCCGTCTGCGCGCCGTGCGTGTGCGGGGCCGTGGCGGGGCCGGTTCCGGGGCCTGGACCGTGCCCGGCCGACTGTGCCCCGCAGGAGGTACGACCGCCTGAGGGGTGACCGGAGAGGCCGTGGCCCGGGGTGGCGTGACCGGCGGATGCCGCGCCGCCGGGGGCCGACGTGTCACCGTGGCCGTTGCCGGCGCCGTTGCCGTTGCCGGGGAAGTGGCCGGCACTCTCGTTCACGAGCGCGAGCGCCTCCTCGACGTCGAGGTCCTCGGCGTCCTCGCCCGTTCGCACACCGCGGGCCGTCATCCGGCGTCCGGGCGCGTGTCGGGCGTGGCATCGGGGGCCACGTCGCCCTGCGCCCCCGCACTGCCCGTGCTCTCCTCGTCCGCCCAGCGCAGGGCCAGTGCCGCGGCCTTGCGGGCGGCCTCGGCGACCGCTTCGGGGCCCGCCCCGGCCCGGGCGGCGGCGTAGCCGACGAGGAAGGTGGTCAGGGGCGCCGCGGGCCGGGCCACTCCGTGGGCCGCGTCACGGGCGAGATCGAGCAGTACGGCGGTGTCGACGTCCAGGTCGATGCCCAGTTCGTCCTTGACTGCGGAAATCCATTCATCCAGCACGTGCCCATGCTCCCTGATGCGTGCCCTGGCGGTGGCGATGTCGTCCCAGGTGTCGCAGTCGAAGGAGGCTACGTCGTCCGGGACGCGGGTGAGGTCGAGTGCCGCGGTCAGCCGGCGCAGGGGCAGACCGGTGAGGGCGCCGTGTTCCCGGGTGAGCGCCGTCAGTTCGCGGCGCAGCGCGGGGGCGCGGTAGGCCGCCACGAGCGGCTGGTCGCGGCCGTCGGCGTCGGTGAGCAGCACTCCGTCGGCACTCCCCGCGTCCAGGGCGGCGAGCAGGTGCCGCACCGCGTCCGGCCGCAGGAAGGGCAGGTCGGCGGAGAGGACGACGACCAGACCGGCCGTGGTGTGGCGCAGACCCGCGGCGAGCGCGGCGAGCGGACCGCCGCCGGGCGGGTCCTCGCGCGCCCAGCGCACGGGCCGCGCCGTGGGCCGGGGGCCGGCCACGACGACGGTGGTGCGCGCCCCGGCGCAGGCGCCGAGCACCCGGTCGAGCAGGGTCCGGCCGCCCACGCGCACACCGGGTTTGTCCGCGCCACCGAGCCGGCGCGCCTCTCCCCCGGCGAGCACGACGGCGTCGTGGTCCGGCGGCGGGTCGCCGAACGGGACGTCCCGGGCGCCGGAATGCTCGTAGGCGGTCACCCTCCGAGTATGCGTCCCGCCCGTGACCGTGAGGAACGCGGGCGGGTCGTGGGGCCCGCCGGGCGCACTGGCGTCACAGGGTGCGCAGCAGCACCGCCGGCTGTTCCACGCAGTCCGCCACGTAGCGCAGGAATCCGCCCGCCGTGCCGCCGTCGCACACCCGGTGGTCGAAGGTGAGCGAGAGCTGGACGACCTGCCGGACCGCCAGCTCGCCCTCGTGCACCCAGGGTTTGGGGACGATACGTCCGACGCCGAGCATGGCCGCCTCGGGGTGGTTGATGATCGGGGTGGAGCCGTCGACGCCGAACACGCCGTAGTTGTTCAACGTGAAGGTCCCGCCGGTGAGTTCCCCCGGCGTGAGCGTGCCGGCCCGGGCCGCCTCGGTGAGCCGGGCGAACTCGGCCGTCAGCGCCTCGGCACCGCGTGCGTGCGCGTCCTGCACGACGGGCACGACGAGCCCGCGTTCGGTCTGCGCGGCGAAGCCCAGGTGGACGTGGTCGAGTCGGACGATCTCCCGGGCCTGCGTGTCGACCGTGGAGTTCAGCTCCGGATGACGGGCGAGGGCCGCGGTGCAGATCCGGGCGAGGAGGGCGAGCAGGGAGATCTTCGGGCCGCCCGCGGCGTTCATGGCCGCCCGGGCGCGCAGGAGTTCCGTCGCGTCGGCATCCACCCAGCAGGTCGCGTCGGGGATCTCGCGGCGGCTGCGGGACAGCTTCTCGGCTACCGCCCCGCGCACGCCCTTGAGGGGAACCCGGGCGCCGGTGGCCGGCCCCCGCACCGAGGCGGGCGCGGCCGCGCCGGGCTCGCAGGGGAGCGCGCCGGCCGCCGCCGTGGCGCGGTCCTGCGCGGTGCCGCCGGACCTGAGGGCTCCTTCGACGTCCGCGCGCAGAATGAGGCCGTCGGGCCCGGAGCCCGGCAGGGTCCGCAGGTCCAGGCCGTGCTCGCGGGCGAGCCTGCGCACGAGCGGCGAGATCACCGGGACCGGACCGTCGGCCGGCCGGCCGGCCGTGCCCGTACCCGGGGCGGGGGCGGGGGCGGACCCGGAGGCCGCGCGCGAGGCACCCCGGGCGTCCGGAGCCGGCGCCGGGACGACGCCGGACCCCGCGCCGGGCGCGCCGGCCGGCGCGCCCGGCACCGCCCGGACCCTTCGGCGGCGCGCCGGGGCCTTTGCCGTGCCGTATCCGACCAGGACGTTGCCGGAACCGCCGCCCGAGCCCCCGGTGCCACCCGGGCCGTCCGTGCCGCCGGTTCCTCCCGCGGCGGGCGGGGCGCTCGGCGCGGGCGGCACGGCGGGCTCGCCGACCGCGACGGTGAGCAGCGGCGCGCCCACCGGAAGCTCGGCCCCCTCCGCGCCGAAGCGGGCCGTGACCACGCCTCCGTACGGGCAGGGCACCTCGACCATGGCCTTGGCCGTCTCGACCTCGACGACCGGCTGGTCCACGCCGACGACGTCGCCCACCTCGACCAGCCAGCGGACGATCTCCGCCTCGGTGAGCCCCTCCCCGAGGTCGGGGAGCCTGAACTCCAGCACCTGTGCCATCAGCCCTCCGCCTCCCACTGCAGACGCGCGACGGCGTCCAGGACCCGGTCGACGCCGGGCAGGTGGTGCCGCTCCAGCATCGGCGGCGGGTAGGGGATGTCGAAACCGGCCACGCGCAGCACCGGGGCCTCCAGGTGGTGGAAGCAGCGCTCGGTGACACGGGCGGCGATCTCCCCGCCCGGCCCGCCGAAGGAGCCGGACTCGTGGACGACGACCGCGCGCCCGGTGCGCCGCACCGACGCGCAGACCGTCTCGTCGTCGAACGGCACCAGCGAGCGCAGGTCGACGACCTCCAGGTCCCAGCCCTCGGCGCGGGCGGCCTCGGCGGCCTCGAGGCAGACGGGCACGGACGGGCCGTAGGTGATCAGTGTGGCGCTGCGGCCGGTGCGCCGCACCACCGCGCGGCCGATCGGCTCCACGGGCTGGGGCTCCTCGGCGTTCCAGGAGTCCTTCGACCAGTACAGCCGCTTGGGTTCGAGGAAGACGACGGGGTCGTCGGAGGCGATGGCCGCGCGCAGCAGCCCGTAGGCGTCGGCGACGGTCGCGGGCGTGACGACATGGAGCCCCGGAGTCGCCATGTAGTACGCCTCGGAGGAGTCGCTGTGGTGCTCGACACCGCCGATGCCGCCGCCGTAGGGGATGCGGACGGTCACGGGCAGGGGCAGCTTCCCGCGCGTGCGGTTGCGCATCTTCGCCACATGGCTGGCGAGCTGTTCGAACGCCGGGTAGGCGAACGCGTCGAACTGCATCTCGACGACCGGGCGCAGCCCGTACATCGCCATGCCGACGGCGGTGCCGAGGATGCCGGCCTCGGCCAGCGGTGTGTCGGCGCAGCGGTCCTCGCCGAACTCCGCGGCGAGGCCGTCGGTGACCCGGAAGACACCGCCGAGCGTGCCGACGTCCTCGCCCATGACGTGCACGGTCGGGTCGGCGGCCATGGCGTCGCGCAACGCGCGCGTGAGGGCCTGGGCCATGGTGGCCGGCTTGAGCGCCACGGTGGTCATCGGGCCGTGCCCTCCTCCGACTCGGCCACCAGCTCGGCCCGCAGCAGCGCCTGCTGCTCGCGCAGCTGCGGGGTCGGCTCGGCGTAGACGTGTTCGAACAGGTCCATGGGGTCGAGCACGGCGTCCTGGTTCATGCGCTCGCGCAGCCGCGCGGCCATCGCCTCGGCGTCCTCGCGCACGGCCGCGACGGCGTCCTCGTCGAGCAGGCCGCGGCCGGTCAGCTCGCGCTCCAGCAGCTCGACCGGGTCGTGGGCGCGCCAGGCCTCGACCTCGGTGTCACCGCGGTAGCGGGTGGCGTCGTCGGCGTTGGTGTGGGCGTCGATGCGGTACGTCACCGCCTCGACCAGGGTCGGACCGCCACCCGCGCGCGCGTGCCGTACGGCGTCGCTGAGCACCTCGTGGACGGCGGCGGCGTCGTTGCCGTCGACCAGGCGGCCCGGCATGCCGTACCCGACGGCCTTGTGGGCCAGGGAGGGCGCCGCCGTCTGCTTGGCGAGCGGGACGGAGATGGCGAAGCCGTTGTTCTGCACCAGGAAGACGACCGGGGCCTGCCAGACGGCGGCGAAGTTCAGCGCCTCGTGGAAGTCGCCCTCGCTGGTGCCACCGTCCCCGACCATCGCCAGCGCGACCACGTCGTCGCCCCTGAGACGGGCGGCGTGGGCGAGGCCGACGGCGTGCGGCAACTGGGTGGCCAGCGGAGTGGACAGCGGGGCGACCCGGTGCGCGACGGGGTCGTAGCCGGTGTGCCGGTCGCCGCGCAGCAGGGTGAGGGCCTCGACGGGGTCGACGCCGCGGGCCACCACGGCGAGCGTGTCGCGGTAGCTCGGGAAGAGCCAGTCGCGCTCCTGGAGTGCGAGCGCGGCGGCGACCTCACAGGCCTCCTGGCCGGTGCTGGACGGGTAGACGGCGAGCCGGCCCTGCTTGGTGAGGGCGGTGGCCTGCGTGTTGTACCGGCGCCCGCGCACCAGGTGCGCGTACAGACTGCGCAACAGCTCCGGATCGACCTTCGCGGCGGCCTCCGTGCCAAGGACGCGGTAGGGCTCCGCGTCGGGCAGCAGCGGTGCGGGGTCGGTACGGGGCTGCCAGGCGGGCGGCGGCGATGGCCGGTACGCACCCCGCTGCTCCATGACCGTCATGACGGGCACCTCCTCGTGGGAGCGGCTACGGGAGGCGCGTCGGCTGTGACCCGCCTCACCTACCGATTGTTCGGTCGTCGGCACATTTTGGCTACAGGCACCCCCAGGCTGTGGACAAACGGTTCTCCACAGCTTGGTATGGATGCAGTACGTCCATGACGGAGAGGCGGGGGGACATGCCGGCTGAACGAATGGCCGAGAACGCCGAGAACGCCGAGCGCCCGGAGCGCACCGAGGGCACCGAGGGCGCCACCGGCTCCGCCCCGCCGGCCCGCCCGCTGGACGCCGTCGACCAGGACATCCTGCGGATGCTCCAGACGGACGGCCGCGCCTCGATACGGTCGGTCGCCGAACGGGTCCACGTCTCGCGCGCCAACGCCTACGCCCGCATCAACCGCCTCGTCGAGGACGGCGTCATCCGCGGTTTCGGCGCCCGGGTCGACCACGAGCGCGCGGGGCAGAGCACGTCCGCGTACATCACGTTGAAGATCGTGCAGAACTCCTGGCGCACGGTGCGCGACCAGTTGCGCCGGCTCCCCGGGGCCTCCCACATCGCCCTGGTCGGGGGCGACTACGACGTCCTGCTCCTGGTGCACACGCCGGACAACCGGGCACTGCGCGAGGTGGTGCTCACCCGGCTCCAGGCGATCCCGGAAGTGCTCAGCACCCGCACGCTGCTGGTGTTCGAGGAGGAGGACCTCGAACCGCAGGGGTGACGGTGCGGGGCCGCTGTCTGGGAGCGAGGGCGCACGCGCATGGGTCGTCAGGCTGGGGACGAATCCCGCGTCAGGACGAGGCGGCCATCGCGCCGATCAGCAGCATGGCCATCAGCCCCGGCAGGAGCGCGCAGCCGAGTCCGGCACCGGCGGTCAGCACCCGCGCCGTCCGCACGGCCCGGCGGTGCGGCAGCACCCAGGCGACGGCGAGCAGGCCGCACGCCCAGTACAGGACGCCGCCGAAGGAGCCGACGCCGTCGCCGGAGGCGAACCAGCGGTACTCCCACACGAGGAACGGCAGACCGAGCACGGTGGCCGCGAACGGCGCCTTCCACCAGGTGGGGTGAGCGCCCCTGGGCGGCAGACCGTCGTCGTTGTCGTTGTCAGGCATGCGCCCAGCCCATCACCGGGCGGCAGACCGCGGCATCGGGCGCCGTACTCATCCGGTGATGCCTGCCCTACGCAGCCGCGGTCCGTGCTGCTGCTCAGCCCGCCGGACCCGGTGGTCCGCCGGACTGCCGCAGCCCGCCGAACACCAGCCGTACCACCGCGTCGCCCACTTCCCGCGCGCTCGTCCCGCGCCCGTCGGGCCGGTACCACTCCACGATCGAGTTGATCATCCCGAAGACCAGCCGGGTCGCGAGCCGTACCTCCACGTCGCCGCGCACCTCGCCGTCGGCCGCCGCCGCCTTCAGCAGCTCGGCCACCCGGTGGTCGAACTCCCGCCGCCGCTCCAGCGCCCAGCGCTCGGTCGCGGTGTTGCCGCGTACCCTCAGCAGCAGGGTCACGTACGGGAGTTCGGCGATGAGCACCTCGACCATACGCCGTACGACGTACTCCAGGCGGGCGGCGGCACTCCCCGCGCGCGCGTGGTCCTCGTCGAGGATCCCGAAGAGGCCGTCGAGTGCCCTGGTGACCGCCCGGCGCAGC
Organism: Streptomyces sp. NPDC056160; assembly: GCF_042268205.1. Taxonomy (NCBI): domain Bacteria; kingdom Bacillati; phylum Actinomycetota; class Actinomycetes; order Kitasatosporales; family Streptomycetaceae; genus Streptomyces; species Streptomyces sp. NPDC056160. Next base: position 16,819 of record NZ_JBHJUW010000102.1, on the reverse strand, counting down.
AGTTCCTCCTTGCCGGCGACATGGTGGTAGATCGACGACTTGGAGATGCCGGCCGCCTTGGACAGGTGCTCCATGGAGGTGCCGTCGTAGCCGCGCTCGTTGAAGACCCGCACGGCCACCGAGAGCAGCGTCTGCGGCGTGTACGTGTCGCGTCTGGCGGTGGTCATGAGGCGGACTCCCGCTTGTCGGTGGCGTACGCGTGGCGGTACAGCGCGAGGGAGGGGGCGTAGCGTCCGGACGGGTCGCGCAGGTGCAGGTCGTCCAGGAGGCCATAGGCCCAGGTGCGGCCCAGGCGGCGGCTCCATTCGAAGGGGCCCAGCGGGTAGTTGACGCCCAGGCGCATCGCGGTGTCGATGTCCTCCTCGGTGGCCACGCCCTTGGCCACGGCGTCGTGCGCCAGGTCGACGATCCGCGCGACCGTACGGGCGACGATCATGCCGGGGACGTCGCCGATGACGCTGACGTCCTTGCCGAGCGCCTGGAAGAGACCGGTGGCCTCCGCGAGGGTCTGCGGGGAGGTGTCCTGGGAGGCGGACAGGGCGACGCGGGTGGCCCGGCGGTAGTCGAGCGCCAGGTCGAAGTAGACGACGTCGCGGAACTCCACTGAGGTCTGCCCGTCGGCGAGGACCAGCTGTCCGCCGCTCGGCAGCACGAGGCGGGTGCCGTGGTCCTCGTCCTCCTCGCGGACGGGGATGCCCGCCTCCCGGACGAGCGTGAGCAGCTCCGCCGCCGGGCCCAGGTCGCCCTCGGCGACGACGTGGACGGGCGGCTGCGCGGGCTCCGCGGTGTGCGGCTCGGGGCGCTCGGCCCCGTCGCCGTAGTCGAACCAGCCGTGACCGCTCTTGCGGCCGAGCCGGCCCGACTCCACCAGACGCCGCTGCGCCAGGGAGGGGGTGAACCGCACGTCCTGGAAGAAGGAACGCCACACGGAGTGCGTCACCGACTCGTTGACGTCCTGGCCGATCAGGTCGGTCAGTTCGAAGGCGCCCATCCTGAATCCGCCGCACTCGCGCAGCACCGCGTCGATGGTGGCGGGATCGGCGGCCTGGCCCTCGTGGACGGCGAACGCCTCGGCGTAGAAGGGACGCGCGATGCGGTTGACGATGAATCCGGGGGTGTCGGCGCAGGCGACCGGCGTCTTGCCCCACGCGCGGGCCGTCTCGTACGCGCGCGTGGCCGACGTGACGTCGGTGGTGAACCCGGAGACGACCTCGACCAGCGGCATCAGCGGCGCCGGGTTGAAGAAGTGCAGGCCGACCAGGCGGCCGGGGTTGCGCAGCGCGCCGCCGATGGCGGTGACCGACAGGGAGGAGGTGTTGGTGGCGAGCAGGCAGTCGTCGGGGACGATGCCTTCCAGTTCCGTCAGCAGTTCCTGCTTGGCGTCCAGCTCTTCGAGGACGGCTTCCACGACCAGGGAGCAGTCGGCCAGCTCGGTGAGGCTGCCGGCGGGCTGCAGACGGGCGCGGGCAGCGTCCCGGTCGGCACCGGTGAGCCGGTCCTTCGCCACGAGCCGGTCGAGCCGGGCGCCGATCGCGGCGGCCGCCTCCGCGGCCCGCCCGGGCAGGGCATCGTACAGGCGTACGACGTGGCCCGCGACCAGCGCGACCTGGGCGATGCCCTGGCCCATGGTGCCGGTGCCGATGACGGCCACGGGGCTGCTGAGGTCCAGTGCTGTCATGTGCGCGATCCTCCCGCACGGCGTTTTCCACAGACGCGGCGGACCCCCCTGGCCCGACTTCTCCACAGATGCGGCGGACCCCCTTGTCCCGACCGATCGTTCGGTTACTCTAACTCTGACCGGCCGTCCCTGCCCATGTTTCTGCCAGGTCATGAGCTCGACGAGGAGCTCTCGAGACAAGGAGTTGGTCCCGCATGGCCGCCGAACCGACGACGCACGAGCTGATCGCCCGCCACCGGCCCACTCTCGACCAGGCGCTGGAGGCGATCCGCACGCGCGCGTACTGGTCGCCCCACCCCGAGCACCCCAAGGCCTACGGCGAGCACGGCAGCCTGGACGCCGCCGCGGGCAAGGCCGCCTTCGACGCCCTCCTCGGCACCCGCCTCGACCTCGGCCAGCCCGGCACCGACGACTGGGTGGGCGGCGAGGTCTCGCCGTACGGCATCGAACTGGGCGTGACCTACCCGCACGCGGACATCGACGTACTGCTGCCCGCCATGAAGGCCGGACAGCGGGCCTGGCGCGACGCGGGCCCCGAGGCCCGTGCGGCGGTCTGCCTGGAGATCATCGAGCGGATCGCCGAGCGGACCCACGAGTTCGCGCACGCGGTGATGCACACCTCAGGCCAGGCCTTCCTGATGGCGTTCCAGGCGGGCGGCCCGCACGCCCAGGACCGCGGCCTGGAAGCGGTGGCGTACGCGTACGCGGAGCAGGTGCGCACCCCGGACACCGCCGAATGGACCAAGCCGCAGGGCAAGCGCGACCCGCTCGCCCTGACCAAGGCGTTCACCGCCGTCCCCCGGGGCATCGCCCTGGTCATCGGCTGCAACACCTTCCCGACGTGGAACGGCTACCCGGGCCTGTTCGCCTCCCTGGCCACCGGCAACGCGGTCCTGGTCAAGCCGCACCCGCGCGCGGTGCTGCCGCTCGCGCTCACGGTGAAGACCGCCCGCGAGGTGCTCGCCGAGGCCGGGTTCGACGCCGACCTGGTGGCCCTGGCCGCCGAGCGGCCCGGCGAGGGCATCGCGAAGACCCTGGCCACCCGCCCCGAGATCCGCATCATCGACTACACCGGCTCCACCGCCTTCGGCGACTGGCTGGAGGCCCACGCCCGCCAGGCCCAGGTGTACACGGAGAAGGCCGGCGTCAACACCGTGCTCGTGGAGTCCACGGACGACTACAAGGGGATGCTCGCCAACCTGGCGTTCTCGCTGTCCCTCTACAGCGGCCAGATGTGCACCACCCCGCAGAACCTGCTGATCCCCCGCACCGGCATCCGCACCGACCAGGGCCCCAAGTCCTACGACGAGGTGACCGCCGACCTCGCGCAGGCGGTCGACGGCCTGCTCGGTGACGACGCGCGCGCGAACGCGCTGCTCGGCGCGATCGTCAACCCGGACGTCAAGGCCCGCCTGGAGGCCGCGGCGGCCCTCGGTGAGGTCGCCCTCGCCTCCCGCGAGATCGCCCACCCCGACTTCCCGGACGCGGTGGTCCGCACGCCGGTGATCGTGAAGCTGGACGGCGCCAAGCCGGACGCCGAGGCCGCCTACCTGAGCGAGTGCTTCGGGCCGGTCTCCTTCGCGGTGGCCGTCGACTCGGCCGCCGACGCGGTGGAGCTGCTGCGGCGCACGGTCCGCGAGAAGGGCGCGATGACGGTGGGCGCCTACACGACCGACGACGAGGTCGAACAGGCGGTCCAGGACGTGTGCCTGGAGGAGGCCGCCCAGCTGTCCCTGAACCTCACGGGCGGGGTGTACGTCAACCAGACGGCCGCCTTCTCCGACTTCCACGGCTCGGGCGGCAACCCGGCGGCCAACGCGGCCCTCACCGACGGGGCGTTCGTGGCGAACCGCTTCCGGGTGGTGGAGGTCCGCCGCCAGGCCTGAGCCCCCCGGGGATCGCCCTCAGTCCCTCAACGGACGGGTGCGCCCCCGCCGGCGCTCCAGTGGTACAGCGTCATCGCCACACTGGTGGCGAGGTTGTAGCTGGAGACCTGGGGGCGCATCGGCAGCGCCACCAGGTGGTCGGCGCGCTCGCGCAGCTCGGCACTCAGCCCGCTGCGCTCGGAGCCGAAGGCGAGGACGGCATCGTCGGGCAGCTTCAGCCCGCGGATGTCCTCGCCCTCCGGATCTAGCGCGAACAGCGGCCCGCGCGGGAGCGTCCGCACGCTCAGCCGCTCCACGACGGTCGCGAAGTGCAGCCCGGCCCCGCCGCGCACCACCGTCGGGTGCCACGGGTCCAGGGTGCCCGTGGTGACCACCCCGGTCGCCCCGAAACCGGCCGCCAGCCGGATCACCGCGCCCGCGTTGCCCAGGTTGCGCGGCTCGTCCAGGACGACGACGGGCGCGCTGCGGGGCATGTGCGCCAGCGCCCGCAGTCCGGCCTCGCGGGAGGGCCGTACGGCCAGCGCGGCCACAGCCGTGGGATGCGGACGCGGCACGAGCGACGCGTACGTCTCGCGCCCCACCTCCACCAGCAGGGCGTCCAGGGCGTCCCGGACGTCCGGGGCCAGCTCGTCGGCGAGGGCGAGCGCCGCCTCCCGGTCGGCGGCGACCGCCACCGGCACCTCGGCACCGAAGCGCAGCGCGTGCTTGAGGGCGTGGAAACCGTCGAGCAGCACGGCACCGCCGGCGAGCCGGCGCCAGGCGCCCACGGGGTCGTTCATGCGGGGAAGCCTACGCGGGCGGGTTCGCTCTCCTCCGGGGAGCGCGGCTGCTCGGGCAGGGGGCGGCCCGCGCGCCGCGGCAGCCGGGCCCGCGCGCGCGCCGCCGCGCGCCCCAGGCCGCGCAGGAACGGCGTCGGCAGGAACACCGCGTCCGCCGCGATCATCGCCAGGGAGAAGAACGGCAGCCCCAGCACGACGGCGATCACGGCGTGCTCGGTCATCATGGCCACGAGCAGGACGTTCTTCACCCGCCGGTGGAACAGCGTGAACGGGAAGGCGACCTGCACGATCACCGTGCCGTAGGTGACGAGCATCATCATCGTCCCGCTGGAGGACAGCAGATCGGCCAGCGCCGGCCACGGCGAGAAGTAGTCCAGGTGGAGCGGGTAGTAGACGGCGGTGCCGTCCTGCCACCGCGACCCCTGGACCTTGTACCAGCCGGCCGTCGCGTAGATCAGACACGCCTCGGCCATGATCACGGCCAGGGCGGCGTTGTGCACGATGTTGCCGACGACGTCCAGCAGGACCCCGGGCCCGGCCGACCGCGCCCGCCGCCCGACCAGCCAGTACACCCCCTGGGCCGCCCACACGCACCACAGCAGGGCGGGGATCAGCCACTCGCCCTGCAGGCGGCCCGCGAAGGTGACCGCGATCAGGGCCGCCCCGAGCACGCTCCACAGCACGGGCCCGACCCGGTCGGGCACCCGCTCCCCACGCGCGCGTGCCGCCCGCGCCCGCACGGCCCGGCGCGCGTCCAGCGACCACACCCGGCCGCACCGGGTGAAGACCAGGTACAGCGCCATCAGATGCAGGACGTTGTCCCCGCCGTCGCCCATGAAGATGCTGCGGTTCTGCAGCGAGAGCACGCCGAGCATGAAGAGCACGGACGTCGTGCGGGTGCGCCAGCCCAGCAGCAGCAGCAGGCTGGACAGCACGGCGAGGAAGTAGACGGCCTCGAACCAGAACTGGCCCCGGAACCACATCAGGGCCGTGAAGGCGCCGTTGTCGTCGGTCAGCTGCCGGGCGAGGTCCCAGTTCCACGGACCGTCGGGACCGTACATCTCCTGCCGGTGCGGCAGCTCGCGCAGCAGGAACAGCAGCCAGGTACCGGAGAAACCGATGCGTATCACGGCCGCCTGGCAGGGCCCCAGGGCCGCTTCGGTGACCCGGGCGATCCCCCGGGAGACGCTGAGTGAAAGACCGGTCACTTCACACCTCCCCGGGCCTCGCCGGCCGGGACGGACCACCAGGGCAGCATGCGGTAGGAGGCCGCGTCCGACACCTTCTCCCCGCTCCACGCGGGCGGCGCAACGGCGGTGGTGCGGATGCGGACCTGGACGCGTTCGACGACCCCGCCCGGGCCGGCCACGTGGTCACGGCCCAGACGCAGGACGACGATGCGGCGCAGGTACTCCTGCGACAGCGTGCCGCGCAGACCCAGGGGGCGGTTCTGCCGGTCGTGCGAGGAGGCGTAGAAGTCGAAGCCGCGCCGCAGCTCGTTCTGCTGCGTGTGGCTGGGCAGCAGATTGCCGTCGATGGCCCGGCCGTCCTGCGCGGACAGGTCGTACCAGCCGGTGGTGCGGTCGCCGCCGTCCGTCCTGCGGGTCTCGGCCCGCACCTGGACGGCGATGTTCTGCTGCAACGGGTTGGGCGCGAACAGCTTCCAGTTCTGCTCGAACTCCGGGTAGATCCATTCGTCGATGGCCCGGCCGTGCTGTTTCGTCAGCGTGTTCGATGGCGCGACGTGCAGGAACACCATTCCGACGTGCACACAGGCGACCACCGCGACGACCGCCAGCGCCAGGACCGCACAGATCCCGTAGCGCGGGGACAACCCGGCGACGACGATCCCCGGACGGACGCCCGGAGAGGATGAGGACGAGGGCGAGGAGGGAGCAGGAGAGGAAGAGGGAGCGAGGCAAGCCGAGGGGTCCACCGCGGTGGATTCGGCCGATGCCAGAGGCCCGGTCGCCGCGGTGGTCCCGGGCGGCACGGTGGTCCCGGGCGGCGCGGTGGTCCCGGGCGGCACGGTGGTCCCGGGCGGCACGGCAGCCTCGGCGTCCGTGACAGGTTCGGCGTCCGTGACAGGTTCGGTCTGCGCGGCGGGCCCGGTGGATGTACGGTCCGGCCCGTCCGACGCCCCGTCCGGGGCGTTCGCATCCCCGTCATACGCTTTCATTCCGCCCCGTTTCCCGATTCCGGTCCGCGTCCCGGCCCTGCGGCCGCCAGGCCGCCCGGAGGACTCCGGACGCCGCCGCAGCACCCGCGTCGCCCGCTGCCGGGCGCCGCACGGAACGGTACTCAGGGCCGCCCGCGCGGCACAGCCCCCGATCCCGCGCCCGCGCGACCGGGCTCCGCTTTCGTACCGCTTTTCGTACCGCTCTGCGGCCCTTCGCCCGCATGGCCCCCGAGGCGGCGCGCCGTCCACGGCACGTCCGCCCTGTCCACAGGACGCGTCCACGGCTGTCCACAGCGGTTGACACCCTACGGCGGCGGGCCGCACCATGGAATTCGACCGAACCGAACGATCGGTCGGGAGAGTGCGGAGTCCACGGAGTACGAAGTCCGGGGCCCGGAGTACGAAGTCCGAAGTACGGAGCAGCCGAAGGTCGAGGGGGACCGCATGGCGACAGCAGCCGCAGAGCAGACGGCCGGCGCCCCGGCGTGCGACGCGCCGGACGCCGCCGCGGGAGCCGACGCCCGTGAGCGCGCGTTCGACGCGACACTGGAGGCGGACGAGCGCATCGAGCCGCGGGACTGGATGCCCGACGCCTACCGGGCGTCCCTGGTCCGGCAGATCGCGCAGCACGCCCATTCCGAGATCATCGGCATGCAGCCCGAAGCCAACTGGATCACGCGGGCGCCGTCCCTGCGCCGCAAGGCCATCCTCCTGGCCAAGGTCCAGGACGAGGCAGGTCACGGCCTCTACCTCTACAGCGCGGCCGAAACCCTCGGCACCAGCCGCGAAGAACTGCTCGACAAACTGCACAGTGGGCGCCAGAAGTACTCCTCGATCTTCAACTACCCCACCCTCACCTGGGCGGACGTGGGCGCCATCGGCTGGCTGGTGGACGGCGCGGCGATCACCAACCAGGTCCCGCTGTGCCGCTGCTCCTACGGCCCCTACGCCCGCGCGATGGTCCGCATCTGCAAGGAGGAGTCGTTCCACCAGCGCCAGGGGTACGAGCTGCTGCTCACCCTGAGCCGGGGCACGCCCGAACAGCACGCGATGGCACAGGACGCCGTGGACCGCTGGTGGTGGCCGTCGCTGATGATGTTCGGACCGCCCGACGACGCCTCCCAGCACTCCGCACAGTCGATGGAGTGGAAGATCAAACGCCACTCGAACGACGAGCTGCGCCAGCGTTTCGTCGACATCTGCGTCCCCCAGGCCGAGTCGCTCGGCCTCACCCTGCCCGACCCGGACCTGAAGTGGAACGACGAACGGGACCACTACGACTTCGGCACCATCGACTGGACCGAGTTCTGGGACGTCCTCAAGGGCAACGGCCCGTGCAACGACCAGCGCATCACCCAGCGCCGACGGGCCCATGACGAGGGCGCCTGGGTACGGGAGGCGGCCGCGGCCCACGCGGCCAAGCACGCCGGCACGACGGAAGCGGAGCAGGCATGACGAACACCGACTGGCCCCTGTGGGAGGTCTTCGTGCGCTCGCGGCGCGGACTGTCCCACACCCACGCCGGCAGTCTGCACGCCCCGGACGCGGAACTGGCCCTGCGCAACGCCCGGGACCTGTACACCCGGCGTGGCGAGGGCGTCTCGATCTGGGTCGTCCCCTCGGCGGCGATCACCGCCTCCTCGCCGGACGAGAAGGACCCGTTCTTCGAGCCGGCCGCCGACAAGCCCTACCGGCACCCGACCTTCTACGAGATCCCGGAAGGGGTGAAGCACCTGTGACGCCCACCGCCCCCGCCAACTCCGCGGCCGCCCCCACCGCCACGGCCGCCCCTGCCACCGTCCCCGCCACCGCCGCCCTGGCCCTGGCCGACGACGCCCTGGTGCTCTCCCACCGCCTGGGGGAATGGGTGGGGAACGCGCCCGTCCTGGAGGAGGAGGTCGCCCTCGCCAACATCGCCCTCGACCTGCTGGGCCAGGCCCGCGTGCTGCTGTCCCTGGTCGGCGACGAGGACGAGCTGGCGTATCTGCGCGAGGAGCGCGCCTTCACCAACCTCCAGCTCGTCGAGCAGCCGGGCGGCGACTTCGCGCACACGATCGTCCGCCAGTTGTTCTTCTCCACCTACCAGCACCTGCTGTACGGCCGCCTGGCCGAGGGGGAAGGCGCGTTCGCGCCGCTCGCCGGGAAGGCCGTCAAGGAGGTCGCCTACCACCGCGACCACGCCGAGCAGTGGACGCTGCGCCTCGGTGACGGCACCGACGTCAGCCACGAACGCATGCGGCGCGCCCTCACCGCGCTGTGGCGGTTCACCGGCGAGATGTTCCAACCGGTGACGGGCCTGGACATCGACTGGACCGGCCTGGAGGCAGCCTGGCTGGAATCCGTCACCGATGTGCTGGAGCGGGCCACGCTGGCGCTGCCCGAGGGCCCGCGGACCGGGGCGTGGGCCGCGGGCGCGGGCCGACAGGGCCTGCACACCGAGCCGTTCGGGCGGATGCTCGCCGAGATGCAGCACCTGCACCGCAGCCATCCGGGGGCGACATGGTGACCACGACGACCCCGTTCGAATCCGGGCTCGAAGCCGAACTGCTGCGTCTGGCCGGCTCGGTCCCCGACCCCGAGCTGCCCGTGCTCACCCTGGAGGAACTGGGCGTGGTCCGGGCGGTGCACGTGCGCGGTACGGACGCGGTGGAGGTCGAACTGACCCCCACCTACACCGGCTGCCCGGCGATCGAGGCCATGTCGCTGGACATCGAGCGGGTGCTGCGCGGCCACGGCATGCGCGAGGTCGCCGTCCGCACGGTGCTCTCCCCGGCCTGGTCCACGGACGACATCTCCGCCGAAGGACGGCGCAAGCTCCGCGAGTTCGGCATAGCGCCCCCGCGCGTGAGCACGTCGCCCTCGGCCCCCGTCCCGCTGGCACTCGGCCCGACCCGCACCCGCACCCGCACCGACCGGCCCCCGGCGGACCGCACACCGCCGGACGGAGTGCCAGCGGACGGAACGCCGACGGACCACGCCCCCACGAACCGGACACCCGCCGAGGACACCGCTCCACCCGAGCCCGTCCACTGCCCCCACTGCGCCTGCGCCGACACCGAGCTGCTCAGCCAGTTCTCCTCCACCGCGTGCAAGGCGCTGCGCCGGTGTCTGGCCTGCCGGGAACCGTTCGACCACTTCAAGGAGGTGTGATGGCCCGCTTCCACCCCTTGCCCGTCACGGCGGTCGACCGGCTCACCGACGACGCCGTGGCCCTCACCTTCGCGGTACCGCCCGAGCTGCGTGAGGAGTACCGGCACGCGCCGGGCCAGCACCTCGCCCTGCGCCGGGCGGCCGAGGACGCCGACGGGGTCGACGTACGGCGGACGTACTCGATCTGCTCACCTGCGCCCGGCCCCGGCGACGAGGGACCGCGGACCCTGCGGGTCGGCGTGCGGCTGGTGGAGGGCGGGGCCTTCTCGACGTACGCCCTCAAAGAGATCGGCATCGGTGACGAGCTGGAGGTGATGACCCCGGCCGGCCGGTTCACGCTGGAGCCCGCGCCCGGGCTGTACGCGGCGGTCGTCGGGGGCAGCGGCATCACACCCGTGCTGTCCATCGCCTCAACGCTGCTGGCCCGCGAACCCGCCGCCCGGTTCTGCCTGATACGCAGCGACCGGACGACCGCGTCGACGATGTTCCTGGAGGAGGTCGCCGACCTGAAGGACCGCTACCCCGCGCGGCTGCAACTGGTGACAGTGCTCTCCCGGGAGGAGCAGCAGGCGGGACTGCCCTCCGGACGGCTCGACCAGGAGCGGCTCACGGCGCTGCTGCCCGCGTTGCTACCGCTGCCCGACGTGGCCGGCTGGTTTCTGTGCGGCCCGTACGGGCTGGTGCAGGGCGCCGAGCGGGCCCTGCGCGGCCTGGGGGTGCCCCGGGCCAGGGTCCACGAGGAGATCTTCCACGTGGACGCCAATACGGGCTCCGGCCCCGCGGCACCGGCGACGGCGCCCGCGCACAGCACGGTCACCGTGCGGCTCGACGGCCGCGGCGGGACCTGGCCGGTCCAGGAGGGGGAGACCCTGCTGGAGACGGTCCTGCGCAACCGGTCCGACGCCCCGTACGCCTGCAAGGGCGGCGTGTGCGGAACGTGCCGGGCCTTCCTGGTCGCGGGGGAGGTGCGCATGGACCGCAACTTCGCGCTGGAGCCGGAGGAGACGGACGCGGGATACGTCCTGGCGTGCCAGTCGCACCCGGCGACGGAACAGGTGGAGCTGGACTTCGACCGCTGACCACCGCGGCCCCGCCGGGCGGCACGGCACCGGCGGCGGCCGCCTCAGCTGCCCCGTCGGCGGCACGGCGCGCCCGCCTGTCGGAAGGCGGGGCCCGACGGCCCTGCCCGCCGGAGGCGAAGACGCAGCACCCTCCTGCCGGCGCACGTCTCCACCGAAGTCCTGCTCCGCCAGGAGCCTGCCCTGTCAGGGCTCCTGCTCTGCCAGGGCACTGACCAGCCGGAGTCCTGCTCTGTCAGGGCCCCGTTCCGTCAAAGGACGTGGCCCGAGCCGCCGCCATCGGTCACCACGGCGCGGCCGGAGGCGGCCCAGACCTGCATGCCGCCGTCGACGTTCACCGCGTCGATGCCCTGCTGCACCAGGTACATCGTGACCTGTGCCGAACGGCCGCCGGAACGGCAGATCACGTGGACCCGCCCGTCCTGCGGCGCCGCCTCGGTGAGTTCACCGTAGCGGGCGACGAAGTCGCTGATGGGGATGTGCAGGGCCCCCTCGGCATGCCCCGCCTGCCACTCGTCGTCCTCGCGGACGTCCAGCAGGAAGTCGCCGTCCTTGAGGTCCTTGACCTCGACCGTCGGTACACCAGCTCCGAAACCCATGGGTCCGACGCTACCCGACGCGCCCGGTGCAGCGATCGCCGCGCACGGGGACCCGGCCGCTTCCGGTCAGGAGTCGGTCCCGTCCTGGAACCGCGCGAGCTGCGACTCGCGTTGCGCCACGTCGTCGCGCAGTTGCCCGGCGATCTCGTCGAGCAGGCCGTCGGGGTCGTCCGGAGCGAGCCTGAGCATCGCGGCGATCGCGCTGTCCTCCAGTTCCTTGGCGAAGAGCGCGAGCATCTCCTTGCGCTGGGCGAGCCACTCCAGGCGGGCGTACAGCTCCTCGGCGCGGCTCGGCTCCTGCTCGGCGGGGGCCGGCCCGGCGGCCCACTCCTCGGCCAGCTCGCGCAGCTCCTTCTCGTCGCCCCGGGCGTAGGCGGCGTTGACCCGGGTGAGGAACTCCTCGCGCCGCTGCCGCTCGCCTTCCTCCTGGGCCAGGTCGGGATGGGCCTTGCGCACCAGCTCACGGTAGAGACCGCGGACCTCCTCGCTGGGCCGCACCCGCTGGGGGGGCCGCACGGGCTGGTCGGTGAGCATCGCCACGGCCTCCGGGAACAGGCCGTCCCCGTCCATCCAGCCGTGCAGCAGGTCCTCCACGCCGGGAATCGGCGCCAGCCGGGCCCGCGCCTCCTGGGCCTTGCGCAGGTCCTCGGGATCGCCGGTGCGGGCAGCGCGCGCCTCGGCGATCTGCGCCTCCAGCTCCTCCAGGCGGGCGTAGAGCGGGCCGAGCCGCTGGTGGTGCAGCCGGGAGAAGTTCTCGATCTCCACCCGGAAGGTCTCCACCGCGATCTCGAACTCGATGAGCGCTTGCTCGGCGGCCCTGACGGCCCGCTCCAACCGCTCTTCGGGCCGCGCGGCAGCGCTCTCGGACGTCGCCCGGTCCGCTCCGGCGACGCCACCCTGCTCAGCTTCCGGAGTCGTCACCCGACCAGCGTAGGCCACGCGGACACCCGCCCTCCCCGCCCGAGGCTCCGATGCCCGCGTCGACCTCCCCGCCCGACGGCCCCCACGCCCGAGTCCGCCTCCCCGCCCGAGACCCCACGGCCCCGTCCGAGAGGCACCCCCACGGCCCTACACGCGAGGCACCCCCGCGCGCCCCGACCAAGACCGAGACCGAGACCGAACCCCCCTCCCCCTCGGGTCCCCGGGCCCGCGCCCGGCCCGCGCCCGGTCCGCCTCGGTCCTGGATGCCCGTCTCCACCTCGGCCTCAGACGCCCATCTCCGCCGCGACCCGCCCCGTGCGGACCGCGGCGACCAGGTCCGCGTGGTCCGCCTCGGTGCGGTCCGCGTAGGCGACGGCGAACGCGCCGATCGCCTCGTCCAGTTCCTGGTTCTTGCCGCAGTAGCCGGCGATCAGCCGCGGATCGGCGCTGTGAGCGTGGGCGCGCGCCAGCAGCGCGCCGGTCATCCGGCCGTAGTCGTCGATCTGGTCGGCGGGCAGCGCCGCCGGGTCGACGCTGCCCTTGCGGTTGCGGAACTGCCGTACCTGGAAGGGCCGCCCGCCGACCGTGGTCCAGCCCAGCAGGATGTCGCTGACCACCTGCATCCGCTTCTGCCCGAGCACCACGCGCCGGCCCTCGTGGACCACCTCGGCAGAGCCGGCCTCTCCGGCCCCGGAAGCCTCCGGCAGGTGCGGCAGCAGCGCCGACGGCCGGGCCTCCTTCACCTGGAGCACCAGCGGCTCACCGCGGTGGTCCAGCAGCAGCACCACGTACGACCGCGTGCCCACACTGCCCGTGCCGACCACCCGGAAGGCAACATCGTGCACCGCGTGCCGGGCCAGCAGCGGAAGACGGTCCTCGGGGAGGGTGGCCAGGTACTGCTCCAACGACACCGCAACCGCCGCGGCCTCCGCGTCCGGCACCCGCCGCAGCACCGGCGGAGCGTCCACGAAGCGCCGCCCGCCGTCCTCCGTCCGCTCGGTCGACTTGGCCGCGAACCGCCCGCTGGTGTTGGCCCGCGCCTTCTCCGAGACCCGTTCCAGGGTGCCGAGCAGGTCGTGGGCGTCGGAGTGGGAGACGAGTTCCTCGTCGGCGATGGCGTTCCAGGCGTCCAGGACCGGGAGCCGGGCCAGCAGGCGCATCGTGCGCCGGTAGGCGCCCACCGCGTCCTGGGCCGCCTCGCGGCAGCTGTCCTCGTCGCAGCCCGCCTCCCGGCCCGCGAGCACCAGGGAGGCCGCGAGCCGCTTGAGGTCCCACTCCCAGGGGCCGCGCACGGTTTCGTCGAAGTCGTTCAGGTCGATGACGAGGCCGCCGCGGGCGTCGCCGTACAGACCGAAGTTGGCCGCGTGGGCGTCACCGCAGATCTGGGCGGCGACACCGGTCATGGGGGTGCGTGCGAGGTCGTAGGCCATGAGGCCGGTCGCGCCGCGCAGGAAGGCGAACGGCGTGGCCGCCATCCTGCCCACCCTGATCGGTATCAGGTCGGGTATCCGCCCGTGGTTGGACTCCTCGACGGCCGTGACGGCGTCCGGCCGGCCCGCGTCCGCCTCGAACACGCCGTGCGCGGCCCGCGCGACGCGCCGGCGCAGTGCCTTGCCCTCCGCCTTGGGCGACCCGCCGGCGGGCCACCGCGCGAACCCGGACACCACGGGCACCCGCCCCGCAGCCGCCCCGCTCCCGCGATCGCCCCCGCTTCGGCCCTCGTCGCTTCCGGCCGCCGCCGTACCCGGTCCCGCCCCGGCCCCACTGCCCTCGCTCATCAAGAACCGTCCCTCCCGCTTCCGTTGCTGCCCTGCCCGCCCACGCGGCGCGCCCCGACGCTACAGCGAAGCGGCCCGCACCAACCCTGCACGCAGACAGAACCCCAGCCCACCGCTGCACGCAGACAGAACCCCACCCCACCCGCACACCCGGCCCGGACCCTCACCCCACCCGCACACCCGGCCCGGGGCCTCACCCGCACACCGCAGACCGAACCCCCTTCCCATTCCACCCGTGACCCCCGGACCGATCCCCCGCCCCACCCACCCGCGCGCCCCGCAGCCACCACACCGAAGCCCCCGGCCCCGCACCGAAGCCCCCGCCGCACACCTCAGCCACCCCACCGCACACCACAACCGCGCCCACCACCCCCACCGCACACCTCCGCCGCCCTGCCCCGCCGCACACCACAACCGCGCCCCCCGCGCCCGCCGCCCCCACCACGCTGCATAACGCCGTGCAGAGGGCCGACCGGTATCTCCTCCCCCCGCCACCAGCGCGATTACAGTCGTCCGCGATCGTCCGCGATCACCAACGGAGCGCGTCCGCCCGACAAGTACACAGCCTGCCCCGCGCGGCGGGCGCGCTCCTGTCATGCACGTCCCGTCCTTCTTCCCCCACCGAGGAGACCGAGGAACCCGCCATGACACCAACCGCTCCGGACGGCCCCGGCCCCAGTCCCCGGCCCGGCCCCGGCTCCGCGGCCGACCGCGTGATCAGCCGCAAGAGCCTGCTGAAGGCGGCCGTCGCCGCCGGTGCCGCCATCCCGCTGCTCACGGGCACGGTGGCCCTCGCCCGGGACTCCGCCGGCCGGGGAAGCTCCCTGTCCGCGACCCCCACCTGCGACGACGGCGACGGCCCGACCCACGACCAGATCGAGGGCCCCTACTTCAAGCCGAACTCCCCGTTGCGTACGAACCTGGTGACCTCGGGCACCAACGGCACCCCGCTGACCGTCAGCGGCTACGTCTTCGGCCGCAACTGCGTCCCGCTCCCCGGGGTCCTCCTGGACTTCTGGCAGGCGGACGACGCCGGGAACTACGACATGGCGGGGTTCACCCTGCGCGGCCACCAGTTCACTGACGCCAAGGGAGCCTTCTCCCTCACCACGATCGTCCCGGGGCTCTACCCGGGCCGCACCCGGCACATCCACGTCAAGGCGCAGGCGCCGGGTCAGCCGGTGCTCACGACCCAGCTGTACTTCCCGGGTGAGCCACGCAACAACACGGACACCCTCTTCGACCCCGCGCTGCTGATGAACGTGCGGGGCGCCGGCAACGGCAAGGAGGGCACGTTCGACTTCGTGCTGAACGTCGACGGGACGCCCGGCCCCGGCGGCCCCACCGACCCGCCGACCGACCCGCCGGGCGGCACCTGGGTCCCCGGGCACTCCTACACGGCGGGCGACCGGGTGACGTACAGCGGCGCCGGCTACACCTGTGTCCAGGCCCACACCTCGATGGCGGGCTGGGAGCCGCCCAACGTCCCCGCCCTGTGGCGCGCCGAGTGACCTGTCCCTCCTGAGACCTTCCTCACAAGGCCGACGGTCGCCCTGCGTGACATGAGCAGGCCGAGTAGAGGCGGATCGGGGAACGCGAAAGCCCCGCAGGTCAGAGACCTGCGGGGCTTTCAGCTGTGCGCGAGGGGGGAGTTGAACCCCCACGCCCTTGCGGGCACTGGAACCTGAATCCAGCGCGTCTGCCTATTCCGCCACCCGCGCATTGGGTGTGTCCTCCGGCTACGCTCCCTTTCGGGCCCGGCGCCTTCCGACATGCAGAACATTAGCACGCCGCGCAGGGTGGATTCACATCCCTTTCCCGGGGCAGGTGCGCAGGCCCGGGGCCCCCTCCGCCCCCCCGCCCGGCCCGTCCTGCCCGCCCCGGACCCGCGGCCCCCCGCCGGCCCGGCCGCCCGCCGCTCACGTATCAACCCGTGCCTGTTCACGTATCAACCTCGTACCGGTCCGGCCCGTCTCCCCAGGAGCCGGGGCGGGTCCACCGCCGGGTGCGGGACACTGGTCCGTGGCCGCCTCTACGATCCTGGGCAGAAGTACGGCAGGAGTACGGCACAAGTACGGAGGAGTACGGAGCAGTACTCAGCGGTGCCAGCCGCCGAGGCAGCAGACGCCGACGACCCGTCGACGAGGCCGACAGGGGGAACCAGCCGATTTACCGGCGCGTGGATACGATCAGTAAGCAGTACCAGGCAAGCAGAACGCATCAGCACGACGGCAAGACCCGCAACAACGGCAACACCGGCAAGACCCGAAACGATGGCCACGACGGAGGAGGTGCCCCATGGGAGTCCTGAAGAAGTTCGAGCAGCGCCTCGAAGGTCTGGTCAACGGCACCTTCGCCAAGGTCTTCAAGTCCGAGGTCCAGCCCGTGGAGATCGCGGGTGCGCTCCAGCGCGAGTGCGACAACAACGCGACGATCTGGAACCGCGACCGCACGGTCGTACCCAACGACTTCATCGTGGAGCTGAGCGCGCCCGACTACGAGCGGCTCAGCCCCTACTCCGGACAGCTCGGCGACGAGCTGGCCGGCATGGTGCGCGACTACGCCAAGCAGCAGCGCTACACCTTCATGGGACCGATCAAGGTCCACCTGGAGAAGGCGGACGACCTCGACACCGGCCTGTACCGGGTGCGCAGCCGCACGCTGGCCTCCTCCAGCAGCCAGCAGGCCCCCCAGTCCCCGGCCCAGGCGCCGCAGCCCGGCCCGTCCGCCGCGCCCGGCCGCCCCGGCGCCCAGGGCGGCGGCTACGGCC